>DASRES010000027.1 GCA_035651955.1 Acidimicrobiia bacterium | reverse complement strand
TGCTCGCCCGGGCGCAGGTTGTGGTCGGCGAGGCGATAGCGCGCCGCGGCCGCGAGGTGGTCGCGCAACGCCCGGCCGTCGGGGTCCGCGGCCCGGCGGAACAGGCGCGCGATCACGGGTTGCCCGAGCCGCCCCGCGACGCGGGCGACGCGCGAGTCGTCCGGCTCGCCGGTCCGCAGCAGCAGCCAGGTGAGTGCGACGTCCACGCCGGCCGGTCCGCGACCGGCGTTGGTCCAGTCGATGACGGCCGGACCGTCGCGCGTGAGCAGCACGTTCAGCGGGTGCAGGTCGAGGTGGACGATCGCCGGGCCCGGGCCTGCGGGCTCGTCGACCAGCCAGTCCGGTGCCGGGATGTCGTGGAGCTGCGCGTGCAGGGCCGCGAGCGTTCGGATGTGCGCGCGGATCGAGCCCGGGTGACGAAGGAAGTCGTCGACCATCGTCGGTCCGTCGACGCGCGCGAGGACGAGATCGCGTCCGTCGACGTCGTGCACCGCAGGGGTCGGGTAGCCGTGCGCGCGCACGTGCTCGATGAGGCGTGCCTCGGGTTCGGCGTCGTAGTCGGAGCGGTACCGGCGCAGCACACGGTGAGCATCGAGCGCGTACACGTCCGCGGCGCGCCCGCGAGCGAGCAGCGGTCCGGGTGCGTCGCCCGTCGGCGCCGTCATGCGCTCCCTATCCTGCACGCACATGGTGGAGCGGATCGAGACCGATGTCGTCGTGCTCGGTGCAGGGCTCGCCGGCTTGGAGGCCGCGCGGGTGCTCGCCGGCGAGGGACGTGAGGTCGTCGTCCTCGAGGCCCGTGATCGTGTCGGCGGCCGCACCCTCAACCATGCGTTCGCAGACGGCACGGTCGTGGAGGTCGGCGGGCAGTGGATCGGCCCGACCCAGGACCGGATCGCGCGGCGCGTCCGCGAGCTCGGGCTCGAGACGTTCCCGACGTACGACACGGGCGACAACGTGCTGGAGACGGGCCCGACGACGACGCGCTACCGCGGGACGATCCCGCGCATCAGCCCGCTCGTGCTCGCCGACATGGCCCAGGCCCAGCTGCGCTTCGACCGGATGGCGCGACAGGTCCCGCTCGACGCCCCCTGGGCCGCGAGACACGCCCCGCGGTGGGACGGGCAGACGTTCGAGACGTGGATCCGCCGGAACGCGCTCACCGCGAAGGCGCGCGACCTGTTCCGGGTCTACTCGTCAGCCGTGTTCGCCGCGGAGCCGTCCGACTTCTCGTTGCTGCACGCGCTGCTGTACACGCACTCGGGTGGCGGTGTCGACATGCTCGCCGGCACGCGCGGCGGCGCGCAGCAGGACCGCGTCGTCGGCGGTTCCCAGCTCGTCGCGCTGCGCATGGCGGACGCACTCGGCGACCGTGTCCGGCTGCGCTCGCCGGTCCGGCGCATCGAGCAACGCGAGGACAGCGTGATCGCGCTGACCGACGACGCGCTCGTCGACGCGCGCCATGCGATCGTCGCCGTCCCGCCGACGCTGGCCGGTCGCATCGCGTTCGACCCGCCGCTGCCCGCGTACCTCGACCAGCTGCTGCAGCGCGTTCCCGCCGGCTCGGTGACGAAGATCAACGTCGTGTACGACGCGCCGTTCTGGCGCGACGACGGGCTCACGGGTCAGGCGACGAGCACCAACGGCCCGGTGAAGATCACGTTCGACAACTCGCCGCCGTCCGGCCGGCCCGGGATCCTCGTCGCGTTCCTCGAAGGTGCCGAGGCGCGCCGGCTCGGGTTCGTCCCGGCCGGGGAACGTCGGGACGCCGTCCTGGGTTCGCTCGTCGGCCTGTTCGGCGATCGCGCGCGCCGGTGCGTCGACTACGTCGAGCTCGACTGGTCCGCCGAGGAGTGGACACGCGGCTGTTACGGCGCGCACTTCCCGACCGGTGTGTGGACGCAGTACGGACCCGCCTTGCGCGCGCCCGTCGGACGCGTCCGTTGGGCCGGGGCGGAGACCGCGACGCGCTGGAACGGCTACATGGACGGCGCCCTCGAGTCGGGCGAGCGCGCCGCCCGGGAGGTCCTCGCCCAGGCGTAGTGTTCGCCGCATGCCGCTGCTCGACGAACGTCACGACTTCGCGCACCCGGTCGAAGGCGACGAGGCGTGGAGCGAGTCGTACTACTTCAACGCGTACGACCCGGTGAGCGACTCGGGGTTCTTCACCCGCATCGGCGTGCGCCCGAACGAGGGGACGATGGACGTCGGTCTGTCGGTGTGGCTTCCCGGAGGCGGGCTCGCGCATCTCTCGTCGGTGCGCGAGTGCCGCGAGATGACCGACACCGAGCTCGCGGTCGGGGGCGTGCGCTACGAGCGCGTCGAACCGATGCGTTCGTGGCGGATCACGGCTGAAGGCGACGCGTCCGTACAGGACACGGAGCGCGCACCGGTCGCGCTCGCGCTCGACGTCCGGTTCGACGCGCTCACGCCCGCGGTCGGTGTCGACGGGCAGGGGAGCGAACGTGATGCCCGCCGCGGCGCCAACGGCGCGAGCGCGGCGACGAGCCAGACCGTCGGCAAGGGTCATCTCGAGCAGGCCGGTCGGTGGACGGGCTGGATCGGCGTCGACGGCGCCCGTCACGAGCTCGGTGACGCGCGCGGCAACCGGGACAAGTCCTGGGGGCCGCGCCGGTGGGGCGGCCCGCGCATGTGGCGGTGGTTCTCGATCAACGTCGGTGACGACGTCGCGTTCGGTGGCATCCGCATCGGTACCGAGCTCGGCGACCTGCACCGTGGGTGGGTGTGGCGTGACGGCGAGCACGCCTCGATCCGCGAGTGGGACGTGCACACCGAGCTCGAGCCCGACGGGCTCACGCATCGCGTCACCGAGGTGCGCGCGACCGACAAGCGCGGCCGCGTGCACGAGCTGCACGGTGAGCTCCTCCGCGTCGCGCCCGTCGCGCACGACCGCGGTGGGCAGCGCACCGTCTTGAACGAGGGGCTCGCCCGCTGGACGTACGAGGACCGCACCGGGTACGGAATCGCCGAGTACCTGCACCAGCTCGACGGCGACGGGAAGCCGGTCGTCCCGATCGAGTAGCGCTACTCCTCGGTCTCGTCGAGCATCGCCGCGAGCGTCGCGCCGTTGCGCACGCCGAAGTCGCGGTAGCAGTTGTTCATGAGCGCGTGGACGCTCTTGGCGTCGTTGCGCAGCTCCTGCAGCTTCGGCACCCACTCTTCCAGCTCGCGGTCGGGGTAGTCGTACGCGAACCGCTCCGCCGCGGTGACGCCCTTCTTCTCCCACGTCTCCGCGTTGCGACCGTGGAACCGCACGACGGCGACGTCGTCCGCCGTCGCCGCGACGGTCGGCGGTACCGACGACTTGAACCCCTGCGGCTCGTCCACGCACACGTACACGAGGTCGCGCTCGTCGAGGAACGTGAGCGTGCGCTCCGCGTGCTTCTCGTCCATCCAGAGGTGCTGGCGGAACTCGACCGCGGCGCGGTCGGGCGCGACGGCGGGCGCGAGCGCGTCGAGCGCGTCGAACGCGTGCTTGCCGGGCACGAACCACTGCGGGAACTGGAACAGGATCACGCCGAGCTTGCCGGCGTCGCGGAGTGGCGAGAGCGCGTCGAGGAAGCGACGCATCGCCTCGTCGCGCACCTCCGCGGGCAGGTCCTTCGGGTACACGTTCCGCTTCTTCGCGAGATCGGCGGGAAGGTCTTCCCGGATGTCGCGCCAGAGCGATCCCGGCGGGGTCGGGTGCTCCGTGAGGAGGCGGTAGGCCTTGACGTCGAACACGAACCCGTCGGGCGAGCGTTCCGCCCATGCCTGCGCGACGTTGCGCGCCGGCGGCGCGTAGTAGGTCGAGTCGACCTCGGTGATCGGGAAGTGCGCCGCGTAGTACCGCAGGCGCTCCTCGGCGCTCGTCACGTCGTCGGGATAGAACAGCCCCGACTTGACGAGCGTCGGCTCGGTCCACGCCGTCACGCCGACGAGCAGCGACCGGTCCCGCACCTCCCACGCCGGGCCGGCCGGGACGAACCGGTCGTCGTCTGGCGCGGGCACCGCCTTCTTCTTCGCCGGCATGCCGGACCAGTCTGCTCCAATGGCGTGATGGTGCGTCCTCACGAGGTGGTCACGCTCGAGCCCATCGGTGCCGTCGTCGGCGGTCGCGCTGACGCCGTCGACGACCACTGGGGCGGCGTCGCAGCGACGATCGTGCTCGACGCCGACCGGTTCCCGTCGAGCGCGACCGACGGGCTCGACGGGTTCTCGCACGTCGAAGTGGTGTTCCTGTTCCACCGCGTCGACCCGGCGACCGTGACCATCGGCGCGCGCCACCCGCGCGGCCGCGAGGACTGGCCCGCGGTCGGGATCTTCGCTCAGCGGGCGAAGATGCGGCCGAACCGGATCGGCGTCAGCCGCTGCGAGCTGCTCGCGGTCGACGGGCTCGCGCTGCACGTGCGAGGCCTCGACGCGATCGACGGCACGCCGGTTCTCGACGTGAAGCCGTGGATGGACGAGTTCGGACCCCGTGGCGCGGTGCGACAACCGGGATGGTCGAGGGAGCTGATGCGGGAGTACTGGGAGTAGCACGAGTTGGACGAGACCGTTCTCGACGCCGGCGACTTCTCGACCTGGCTGCGCGACATGCGCGCCGCGCTCCGGGGCGAGCGCGGCGCCGAGGTTCCCTGCGACGGGTGCAACGCGTGTTGCCGGTCGTCGCAGTTCGTGCACGTCGAACCCGACGAGCACGACGCGCTCGCGCACATCCCGCGCGAGCTGCTGTTCCCCGCGCCGGGACTGCCGCGCGGCCACCGGGTCCTCGGCTACGACCAGGACGGCCGCTGCCCGATGCTCGTTGACGACCGTTGCTCGATCTACGACCACCGCCCCCGTGCGTGCCGCACGTACGACTGCCGCATCTTCGCGGCGACCGGGATCGAGGCGGACGACGAGTTGGTCGCTCGACGTGTCGCGCGGTGGCGGTTCACGTTCGCCGACGCCGACGCACGTGCGACGTCCGACGCGTTGCGCGCCTGCGCATCCCGTGTGACGGGTCGGAACGCGACCGAGCGGGCGGTGCGCGCACTGCGATCGACATGACGCCGCGCGCATCGCAGGGTCTGCGCGGCACGCGTGGCATCACATACGGCATCACCGGTGACGCCACGCCGCGTCGAGAGGGACCGCCGCGTGCGTGCCGGGCGACGTCGCTCGCACAGGGCGGTCCCGCGGGACCGTTCTGAACGCTGTTCGAAACGGTCCCGCGGAACCTTTGCCCGCGGACCTCGAGGAGCTCCATGACCGATCTGGCCGAGCTGCAGCGGCTGATGGAGGACATCTACGGCGCACGCGATCGTGCGCGCGGCATCCCCGCGACCGTCGCATGGCTCGCCGAGGAGATGGGGGAGCTCGCCAGAGCCGTGCGCAAGGGGACGCAAGACGAGCAGCTCCACGAGTTGGGCGACACGCTCGCGTGGCTCGCGTCGCTCGCGAACCAGCTCGGCCTCTCGCTCGACATCGCGGTCGAGCGCTACGAGAACGGCTGCCCGCGATGCGGCCGCGCCCCGTGCACCTGCACGGGATGACGAGCTGGGTGCGACCGTCGCTAGCCTGCCCCGATGCAGGAGCGAGCCCAGGACGTCAAGACGCGCGTCGCCGGTCTGTTCGACCGCCTCGCACCGACGTACGACACCGTCATCCCGTTCTTCGGCACGTTCGCCCGGCGGCTGGTGGAGATCGCCGACCTCACGAGCGGCGCGCGGGTGCTCGACGTCGCGTGCGGGCGCGGCGCGTGCTCGCGCGCAGCCGCTGCGGCCGTCGGTCCCCGCGGCTGTGTCATCGGTCTCGACATCTCGGAGGCGATGGTCGATGCAACCGCGAAGGAGCTCGCCGGGCACGGCCTGCGCCAGGTCGAGGTGCGGGTCGGTGATGCCGAGCACATCGACGCGCCGGACGAGTCGTTCGACGCGGTCGTCTGCGGGTTCGGCGTGTTCTTCTTCCCCGACCCCGACCGCGCGCTGGCGGAGTGCCACCGTGTGCTCGTTCCCGGCGGCCGGCTCGCGGCGTCGACCTTCACCGACGCGGTGTCGTGCTACCCGTGGGTGACCGACGTCGCGGCCGAGCTGGGTCGTCCGCCGACGCTCCCGGACAGCCCGGTGCGGAAGGCCGAGGGCTTGCGGGCCGCGCTCGAACGGGCGGGGTTCGCCGGCGTGAGCACGACTCGCGTCGAGGAGCGGTTCGTGTTGCGCGACGTCGACGAGTTCGTCGCGTTCACGTGGTCGACCGGCATACGACGCATGCTCGAGACGCTCGACGCCGACGAGCTCCGTCGCTACCGCGAAGCATCGGCCGCTCGGCTCGCCGGCCACGCCGTCGAGGGCGGCTACGAGTACGTCCAGGCCGTCGACATCACGGTCGCGTTGCGGCCCTGACCGGCGTCTCCCCGGGACGACGTTCCCGGGGCGCAATACTCGTGCCGTGTCGGTCCGGGTCGGGTTCGCCGTCGGGCTCTCCGTGCTTACCGCGTTCCTGTATGCGCTGAGCAACGTGCTCGAGCTCACCGAGGCCGAACGCGTCCCCGACGACGACTCGATGAGCCCGGGGCTCCTGCTCCGGCTGGTCCGCCGGCCGCGCTGGCTGCTCGGCCTGCTGTCCGACGTCGGGGGCTACCTCACGCAGGCCGGCGCGCTCGCGCTGGCCGCGGTCGCGTTCGTCGAACCGATCCTCGCGTCGGGGATCATCATGGCGCTCGTCCTCGGCGCGGTGATGACGCAACGACGGGTGCTGCGCAGGGACTGGATCGCCGCGCTGATGCTGTCGGGCGGGCTCGCGATCTTCCTGTACGAGGTGTCGCCGACCGGCGGACGTGACATCGCGCCCGCGGGTCGATGGATCGTCGCCGGTCCGACGCTGTTCGTCGTGATCGTCGCGTGCATCACGTCGGCGCGCGCGTGCCGCGGTCCGACACGCGCCGCGCTGCTCGGCATCGCGGCCGGCATCTCGTTCGGTGCGTCCGCGATCCTGACGAAGGCGCTCGTGCACTACTTCGGCGACGGCGTGTTCGGATTCGTGCCGCACTGGGAGCCGTACCTCCTCGCGGTCACGTCGATCGGCGGCGTCTCGATCGCGCAGAGCGCGTTCCAGACCGGCTCGCTCGCCGCGTCGGTCGGGACGACCGAGGCGATGGGACCGTTGACCGCGGCGGCGCTCGGCTTCGGGATCCTCGACGAGCGACTCGCCGCACACGGTGCGATCGTGGTCACCGTCGTCGTGCTCTCCGTCGTCGTCATGCTCGTCGACATCGCCGCGCTCGCGCGGGCCGAGGAGCGCCTCGTCGCACCGGCGGCGCGCCGCCACGCCGCGCCTGACGCGATGGCGGGAGCCGTCTGCGACGCGGAGTAGCGGCGCGTACGCCAGCGCGCCACTGGTCAGCCACTCTCCGCCTGCCAGCGGGCCGCGACCTCCTGCAGCACCTGCGCGCGACGGCGCCCGGCGTAGACCGCGAAGTGCCGGACGAGCTCCTGCATCTCGTCGTACGACACGTCGCCCGAACCGAGCGCGGACGTCACGTGGGACCAGATCGGCCCGATCGCGTCCGACACGCCGACGCACGGGATCGTGACGAGACGACGCTCGCGGCGCGTCAGCCCGGGCCGCAGCCACAGGTGACCGAAGACGTAGTTCAGGATGCCGGCGTGGAAGTACGGCGAGTCCTGCGACGGCGCGCCGATGAGGTTCACGTCCTCGAAGCAGCGCACACCTGCCGCGATCCGCTCGGCCGGGTCGGGGATCCCGAGATCGTCGACGCCGCGCACCGGGAACGGCGGCGCCGGCTCGCCCCGCTCGTCGTGCAGGCGCTGCCACTGCGTGCGGACCGTCATCTCGAGCTGTGACGCGCGCGGCCAGCCGCAGTACACCGCGAAGTGCAGCGTGAGCTCGTTCAGCTGCTCGAGCGTGAGCTCGCCGCCCGCGAGCGCGGCGTACACGTGGTCGTCCATCGCCGGTCCGTCGACGGCCGCGCTCACGCACACGATCGTCACGAACCGCCGATCGCGGACGCCGAGACCGGGACGGCTCCACACGTCGTCGCTCAACGCGCTCCTCCTTCGGCGCTCGGTCGCGCAACTCCCATGCGGTCGAGCGCGGCGTCGGCGGTGGCGAGCAACGTCGAGTCCGTGAGGGCGGCGTGCTCGGCGAGGATGCCGACGTCCTTGGCGAGGAGCGGCCCCGCGACCGAGGCGAGGAAGTCGAGGTCGAAGCCGCCCCCGGCGACGACCTCGGCCGCGTAGCTGCGGGCGCTCCCGCTCGCGAGGACGCTCGCGACCGCGGCGCGGTCGAGCCCTCGTTGCGTGGCGAGGTCGAACGCCTCGGCCGCGAGCGCGAGCTGCGCGGCGAACACCACGTTGTTCAACAGCTTGACCTCCTGGCCCGCGCCCAGCGGTCCGACGTGCAGGACCGGGTCGCCGAACGTCTCGAGGATCGGGCGGCACCGGGCGACGACGTCGGCGGGTCCTCCGACCATCACGAGCAACTGGCGGTCCGCGGCCTTCTGGCCGCCGCCGCTGACGGGCGCGTCGACGACGTGGAGCGCGGGGAAGTCGTCCTGCAGGCGGATGCACGTCGCGGGATGCACGGTGCTGTGCACGACGACGATCGACCCGTCGCCCATCGTCGCGAGCGCGCCGTCGGGCCCCCGCAGGACGTCGTCCACACCGGCGTCGTCGACGACGCAGACGCACAGGACGTCCGATGCGGCACCGAGCTCGGCGCGCGTCGCCGCGATCGCCACGCCGGTGCCCGTGAACGGCTCCAGGGTCTCGGGACGGCGCGCCCACAGCGTCGTCGGATAGCCCGCGTCCACGATGCGACGAGCCATCGGCGCGCCCTGGCCGCCGAGCCCGACGAAGCCGACACGTGTCACGACAACTGCTCCTCGATCATCCGCTGCACGTACGCCTCCGGGTCCGACGCTCGCGCGCGCAGCTCGTCGTGGATCTCCGGTGCGGTGACGACGAGGAACGTCCCCGCGGTCACGGCGACGGCGACGAGCTCACCGACGACATCCGCGTCGACGAGGGCGTGCTGCGGTGCGCGCGGCGACGTCGCCTCCCCGTAGAACGTGATCTGCTCGACGATGTTCGTGGCGACGCCCGACGGGCAGACGCACGTGACGCCGATGCCCTTCGGACCGAGATACAGCGCGAGCGCTTCGGACACCCCGACGACCGCGTGCTTGCTCGCGACGTAGGGGAGCCGGTCGAACCCGTATGCCAGCAAGCCGGACGCGGAGGCCGTGTTCACCACGTGCCCGCGACCCTGCTCCAGCAGCAACGGCAGGAACACGAGGTTGCTGCGGGCGATGCTCAACACGTTGAGGTCGAGCACGCGCTGCCAGGCCTCGACAGGCAGCGACTCCGGTGCGCCCATGACGAGAACGCCGACGTTGTTGCACACGACGTCGACGCGGCCGAACCGCTCGAGACAACGGTCGCGCAGCACTTCGAGGTCGCCCTGCCGTGCGACGTCGACCGGGACGCCGATCGCCTCACCACCGGTGCGTGCGACGAGCGCGACCGTCTCCTCGACACGCCCCGCGTCGACGTCGCTCACTGCCACGCGCGCGCCACGAGCCGCGAAGGAGCGCGCGACTGCGCGGCCGATGCCGCTCCCCGCGCCAGTGAGGACCGCCACCGCGCCGTCGAGGTCGAACGGAACCGTCATGCGACCGCAACCCTCCCATCCGCGTGACGGCTCGCGCACGGTGCCAGGATGCGCGCGGGGTGAGGGCCATGCATTCCCGGAGGAAGCGTGAGCCCCGAAGAGATCGCCGCGAGCGAGCGGCGACGCCTGGTCGCCGAGCGTGTGACGAACGGCGTGCTCGCGTGACCGACCGTCGGCATCCGCTCTGGCGGACGATCGAGCGCCAGGCCGAGCGCAACGGCTGGGATCGATCGCAGACGTCGGCCGGATCGGCCGGGCTCGTGATGATCTTCCGGCGGGGGGAGGAACGGCTCGAGGTCCACTTCGGCGCGGTGTCCGGCAAACGGGGGATCCCGTTCTTGACGGCGCGCTACCGCGCCACACGCGATGCGGAGCTGGTCTCGCTCACCGCGCCCGACGCGGTCCTCAGGGTTCTCGAAGCTCCAAGGGAGTGATTGCGCCCTGGATGGACGGCGCGTCCGCTCTCGCCGTGAGACGCGAGCCGCCCCCGGCTCTGGCGGGGGCGAGTGCCGGGGGCGCGCTCGTGTGATGCCGGACGCGTCGGGGAGACAGTCCGGGGCGAGACGGGGGTCGCGCCGCCTCCCGAGAAGTATCGGGTCGCGATGCACCGCCACTTGAGTGTGACGAGGTCACTCCCTCCGCAAGGGGACGGCGCGATGCATCACACCCGGTAACGTCGCGGGGGACGAGGTCGCCGGGAGGTCTCCGTCGACTCCGGGCGGGGTGGCTCGTGCGCGACGGAGACCTTGACCGGCGAGCGCCGCGTCGGCGGGCAGGGTGAGGCCGACGTGAAGCG
>DASRES010000026.1 GCA_035651955.1 Acidimicrobiia bacterium | reverse complement strand
GCTTCGTGGATGGCAGCCCCGAGCAGATTCGAACTGCCGCTTCCGCCTTGAGAGGGCGGCGTCCTGGGCCGCTAGACGACGGGGCCGTGCGGATGACGTTTCAGGCCGTTGACCAGGGGTTTTCCCGGCCTTCGGCTCGCTCGGGGGGGAGGACTCGAACCCCCAATGACAGGGCCAGAACCTGTTGTGTTGCCGATTACACCACCCCCGAACAGGGCGGTCGCCGAGCCGGAGCCCGGACGACCGGGGACCGAGGATAGCCGTTCCCCGGTGGCGGCCCGTTGTGCCGGGCGGCCGCTCGACTCGGCGGGGTGGTCAGGTGCCGAGACGGGCGCGGGCGGCGCGGAGCCGGGCCAGCGTCCGGTCACGGCCGAGCGCCAGCATCGACTGGAACAACGGCAGTGCACGACCTCTTCCCTCGACCGCGACGTAGAGCGCCGGCATGACCTTCCTCGGCTTGAGCCCCATCCCCTTCACGACGTCGAGCAGACCCTGCAGCGAGTCGACGTCCCAGTCGCAGCGCTCGACGTGCGCGATCGCGGCGTCGAACAGCTCGTGCGCGCGCTCCGTGGCGGTCACGCGCGCCCATTCGTCGTCGGGAATCTCGAACTCGTCGTCGCGGAGGAAGCGAAGTTGTCCCGCGAGATCCGCGATCGTCGTCACGCGCTCCTGCGCGGCGGCCGCCAGCGCGTGTGCCCCGTCGCTCGACACGGTGACACCGGCCTCGTCGAGCGCGGGTGCAAGTACGTCGCTTTCGAACCTTTCCTGCGACATTGCGCGCAGGTACTCGCCGTTCATCCAGTCCAACTTGGCGTAGTCGAAGAACGCGGGAGAACGGTTGACGTCGTCGAGCTCGAAGCGTGCGACCAGCTCGTCACGGGAGAGGATCTCGCGTTCGTCCCTGGGCGCCCACCCGAGCAGTGCCAGGTAATTGACGAGTGCCTCGGGGAGATAGCCGCGCGCGCGGAAGTCCTCCAGCGCGACCGCTCCGTGCCGTTTGGACAGCTTTGCGCGATCCGCGCCGACGATGAGCGGAAGATGCGCGTACACGGGAGGCGCGGCGTCGCCGAGCGCGTCGCGCAACGCGAGGACCCGGTGCGTCGAGTCGACGAGGTCCTCACCGCGGATGACGTGCGTGATGCCCATGTCGATGTCGTCGACCGCGTTGGCGAGGAAGAACAGCGGCGTGCCGTCGGACCGCACGATGACGAAGTCGTGGATCGTCGACCACTCGACCGTCACCTCGCCGCGCAACAGGTCGTCGAAGCGGCTCACGCCGTCGTCCGGGGTGCGGAAGCGAATCGAACGCGGCCGTCCCTCCGCTGCGAACGCCGCGCGCTGGTCGGCGGTGAGCTCGCGGCAGCGCCCGTCGTAGCCGGGCGCGCGACCCGCCTGCTTCGCGGCCTCGTTGCGCGCCTCGAGCTCGTCCGCGGTGCAGAAGCACTCGTACGCGCGCCCCGTCGCGAGCAACCGCTCGGCGGCGGCGAGGTACGCGTCGAAGCGGGTGCTCTGGAGGATCGGGCCCTCGTCCCAGTTCAGCCCGAGCCACAGCATCGTCGCCTGGATGCCGGTGACCCACTCCTCACGCGAGCGGGTCACGTCCGTGTCCTCGATGCGCAGGATGAACGTGCCGTGGTGGTGACGTGCGAAGAGCCAGTTGAACAACGCGGTGCGCGCGCCGCCGACGTGGAGGTAGCCGGTGGGCGCGGGTGAGAAGCGGACGCGGACGGGATCGGGCATCGGCGCCCGAGTCTACGGTCGCCCTCGCGCACTGGCGGCCGTCAGCTCGGCGTCACGCGCACGCCGCCCGCGCGCAGGATCGCTGCGCAGAGCTCGTGACCCATTCGCCAGCGTCCCGCGCTGCGGACGACCACGCCCTCGAACAGCATCGTCCCGGCGCCGGGTCCGCCGAGCCCGACCGCGATGCGGACCTCGGCGCGGTCGTGTCCCACGAAGCGCACGCGCTCGACGCGGTGCTCGACGTCGACGCCCGCGTGACGCCGCCGCACCTGGGCGAACAGTGGTGCGAACACGTCGCCCTCCTCGATCGCAGCCGCACGCTGCCGGTCGTCCACGTCGTCCGAGAGGACGGTCATGACCGCTTCGACGATGCCGTCGACGGCGTGCTCGTCGGGCGATCCGCCGAAGACGCGCGGCGGGAGCGTGACGGCACGCTCGCCGGCGGGCGCGTCCGTGAGGGCGCGGTCTGCGAGCGCGACGCATTCGGCACAGATCGCGCCGGTCGCGCCCGTGACATAACGGTCGACCTCCCAGAGGTCGCGTCCACAGAACGTGCACACCGCGCCGCGGGCGGCGAGCGCAGGCGCCGGAGCACCGGGCACGAACGTCGCGGACGCGTTCGCCAGCGAACCCGCGAGCAGCGCGACGACACGGTCGCGGACGACGTCGAGCGGCGCGCCGAGCTCGACGAGCGTCCGCGCTCCCGTGCTCTCCGGCTCGCGCGCGAGCGCGAGCAGCAGGTGCTCCGTCCCGATGTAGTTGTGACCGAGCTGCAGCGCCTCGCGCAGACCGCCCTCGAGGATGCGCTTCGCCTGCGGGGTGAACGGGATGTGGCCCGACGGCGTGCGGTCGCCGCGACCGACGAGGTCGACGACCTTCCCGCGTGCGGCGTCGAGCGTCACGTCGACCGAGTGCAAGGCCTGCGCGGCGACGCCCTCACGATCGGCGAGCAGCCCCAGCAGCGCGTGCTCGCTCCCGACGTACCCGTGGTTGAGGTCGCGTGCCTGCTCCTCGGCGAGCACGACGACGTGTCGCGCGCGATCCGTGAAGCGCTCGAACACGGCCGAACTCTCGCGCGTCACCATGTCGTGTGCGAGCGGCTGCCGTCAGGCGACCGAGATCACCGTGCGGATGCCGCGGCCCGCCTCGAGGTCGGCGAACGCGTCGTCGACACCGTCGAGCGGGCGACGCGCGGTGATGAGCGCCTCGAGGTCGAGCTGCCCGGTGCGCCAGAGCGCGAGCAGGCGCGGGATCTCGCGCAGCGAGTTGCTGCTCCCGAGGAGGCAACCGAGCAGCTTCTTCTCCATGGTCGTGAACAACACCGCCGGTGCGATGGTGATGCTCTCCTCGAGCCTCGGCGCGCCGACGGCCACGGTCGTGCCGCCGGGACGCGTCGCCGCGATCCCGACCTCCACGAGCGCGGCTTTCCCGGCGGCCTCGAACGCGTAGTCGACACCGACCTCGGTGAGCGCGGCCGCGCGTACGGCGACGTCGTCCTGCGTCGGGTCGATGACGTCCGTCGCGCCGAGTCGCCGCGCGGCTTCGCGACGTTCGGGCAGCGGGTCGCTGCCGATGACCCGCGACGCGCCGGCGACGCGCGCGCCCTGCACGACGGACAGCCCGATCCCACCGAGACCGAGCACCAGCACGGTCGCGCCGGGTTCCACCCGTGCCGTGTTGAGGACGGCACCGACGCCGGTCTGCACCGCGCACCCGAGGACGCAGGCGACGTCGAGCGGCGTGTCGTGCGGGACCTTCACCGCGCCGGTCTCGGGGGTGAGGACCATCTCCGCGAACGCGCCGACGCCGAGCCCGCGGTACACGGTGACCCCGTCACGCGAGAGCCCGGTCGTCCCGTCGAGGAACGTCTGCGACATGATCGAGCGGCTGTTGACGCACACGCCCGGTTCGCCGCGCACGCACCAGTAGCAGCAGCCGCACGCCGGGATCGGGGTGAGCACGACGGTGTCACCCGGCGCGAGCGACGTGACGCCCTCGCCGACGGCGTCGACCACGCCGGCGGCCTCGTGCCCGAGGACGACCGGGGTCGGCGCATATCCGCTGCGCGCGACCGTGAGGTCCGAGTGGCACACGCCGCAGTGCGAGACGCGCACGCGGACGTGACCGGGACCGGGCGCGGCGATGTCGACGGTGTCGACCACGATGGGGGCGTCCGCGGACTCCAGTAGCGCAGCAAGCATCGCCGTACCGTACCGACGCCGCGCGCTCGTGCTCAGGTCGCGGTGTGCACGATGACGACCGGGCACCGCGCGTGCTCGGCGACGTGCTGGCTCACCGAGCCGAGGAGCAGGCCGGCGAACCCGCCGCGACCGCGCGAGCCGACGACGAGCATCTCGGCGTCCGTGGACAGCTCGACGAGCCGCTGCGACGCCGAGCCCTCGCACACCTCGGCGAGCACGTCGCCGTGCTCGTCCTCGGGACCCAGGGCGCGGTCGACCGCGTCCTGCAGCGTCGTGCGCGCGCCGTCCTCGAGCATCTCCCCCGCGATCGGGGGCTGGAACGGCATCGGCGCGACGAGCGCCGGGAACGTCCAGCACGTGACGACGAGCAGCCCGATGCCGCGCAGGCGCGCTTCTTCGGCCGCCCACGCCAGCGCACGGACGGACCCGTCCGACCCGTCGACCCCGACGACGATGCGCCCCTTGGCCTGGTCGTGCTCCACGTTCGTTCCTCCTGCTGCGATCACCGATCTGCAACGGTCCGTACGGAGACGTCGATGCTCGGCGCGAGGGGGTCGATGCCGCGGACGGCAGCAACCACGCGCGTCGTCGCGAGCGCCACGACGCCCTTGCCCAGACCGGGCGGCGCGTCGATCCGGATGTGCAGTCCCGCACGGCTGCGCGTGACGACCGCGTCCGCGACCGCACGCGCCGCGTCGCCGACCCCCAGGCGCGCAAGCGACGACCGGAGCGCCTCGCGCGCGATCTCGCCATCCCGCTCGACGGGCGAGGTCGCGACGGTCTCACACGCGGCGACGACGTCGCCGTGCGCGACGGTCGCGCCGGGGAGGCGGACGAACGGGTTCCACACCGTCTGTCCGGTCACGACGAGCGGAACCCGGGCGCGCAGCGCGCACACACCGCCGTCCTCCAGCGCGGCCGGGGTGGGCATGGGCCGGGCGCGAACCGAGAGCGCGACGTCGACGCCGGACCCGTCCAACGGACATGCGCCCGGCGCGCTCAACCCCGCGCACGGGAACGGGTGACGCTCGCCGCGGTCGTGGCAGCGCGCGACCTCGTGTCCCGCCGCTTCGAGGCGCGCGATCGCGTCGTCCGCCGCGCCCACATCGGTCTCCACTACCAACACCCGCATGCCGCACCTCCTGCCGGTCGAGCCGATCATCCGCCGATGTCGGCACGACGGGGAGGGCCGACCCGACCGTCGAGACCGGGACGAAGGTCCCTGGCTGCCGCGGGCGGACGGGGCGACGATGGGTCCGAGGACGAACGACGGCACGAGCGACGAGGTGAGTCGAATGATCGACCTCCAGGATCCGGACCACGAGGAGTCGCCCGTCTTCGACGCACTCCTCGACGCCGCGATGAACGCCGGCGTCGCGCGCAACCGGTGCGAGGTGACGGTGCGCACGGTGCTGGAGTCCCTCACCGAGCACCTGCCGTCCGCGGCCCGCGACTCGTTCCTGCGCGCGCTGCCCGCCGACGCCCGCGCGCTCGCGCTGCCACCCGAGCGCGGACACCACACCGGCCGGGTCCGCGAGCGCGACGCGCTGGGTCTCGTCCGCATGGCCGCGGACCTGCACGACGACGAGGAGGCGCGGCGCGTCGTGAACGCGGTCCTCGCCGTCGTCGACACACCGTGACGACCCTGGAGCACGTGCCCGTCGAGGCGCTGTCGCTCGACCGGCTCCGACCCGTGATCGGGCCCGACCGCTCCCGGGAGTTCGAGGACACGGCCGCAGCTGCGCGCGAGCTCCTGGCCGGCCGCCGCGTCGTCAACGTCAACTCCACCGCGAAGGGCGGCGGGGTCGCGGAACTGCTCCAGACGCTGCTCGCGTACGCGCGTGGCGCGGGGATCGACGCGCAGTGGATCGTGATCGAGGCGGACGCGGCCTTCTTCACGATCACGAAGCGGGTGCACAACCTGCTCTACGGCGCGCCCGGCGACGGCCGGGCCCTCGACGACGCCGCGCACGCACACTACGAGGACGTGCTGCGCGCGAACGCGGACGAGCTGCTCGCGGTGATCCGGCCCGACGACATCGTCGTGCTCCACGATCCGCAGACGGCCGGGCTCGTCCCTCTCCTGCGCCGGACCGGCGCGCCCGTCGTGTGGCGCTGCCACGTCGGCCGCGACGACGCGAACGAGCACACGGAGCGAGGGTGGAAGTTCCTGCGCCCGTACCTGCGCGACGTCGACGCGTTCGTGTTCACGCGCGCGGCGTTCGCGCCGCCGTGGGTGCCGGAGGACCTCCTGCACGTCATCCCGCCCTCGATCGACCCGTTCGCGACGAAGAACGTCGACCTCGGACCGGACGGCGCGAACGACATCCTCCGCTACGTCGGCCTCGTCGGTGACGGCGGCCCCGCGCCCCGGACGACGTTCGCCCGCCGCGACGGGTCACCCGGACGTGTCGACCGGCGTGTCGACATCCTCCAGACGGGGCCACCGCCGGGGCCCGACGTGCCGTTGGTCGTGCAGGCGTCGCGGTGGGATCCGATGAAGGACATGGCCGGCGTGATGGACGGTTTCGCCCGACACGTCGACGGCACGACCGACGCGCACCTCGCGCTCGTGGGCCCGGCCGTCCACGGCGTCGCGGACGATCCGGAGGCGGCGTCGGTGCTCGAGGGCTGCATCGCGCAGTGGCGCGCGCTGCCGCATGCCGCGCGGAGCCGGATCCACCTCGCGTGCGTCCCGATGCACGACCCCGACGAGGCCGCCGTCATCGTCAACGCGCTGCAACGCCACGCGACCGTCGTCGTGCAGAAGAGCCTTGCCGAGGGGTTCGGCCTCACGGTGGTCGAGGCGATGTGGAAGGAACGTGCCGTCGTCGCGAGCCGGGTCGGCGGCATCGCGGACCAGATCGTCGACGGGCGCGACGGCGTCCTCGTGGACGACCCGCACGACCTCGCGTCCTTCGGCGACGCGGTCGAGCGTCTCCTCGCCGACGGTGGCGAGCGTCGCCGGCTCGGGAAGGCCGCGTACGGACGAGCACGCGAGGAATTCCTCGGCGATCGCCACCTGGAGCGATACGCGCGACTCTTCGAACGGATCCTCCGCCCGTGAAGCGCCCCCGCGGAACGGACGAGCGCGCTAGGCGTGCTCCTGCCCGGCCTCCTCGAGCAGCCGCCGGGCGATGACGACACGCTGGATCTGGTTCGTCCCCTCGTAGATCTGGGTGATCTTCGCGTCGCGCATCATCCGCTCGACCGGGAAGTCGCGCGTGTAGCCCGCGCCGCCGAGCAGCTGCACGGCGTCGGTCGTGATGCGCATGGCGGTGTCGCCCGCGAAGAGCTTCGCCATCGCCGACGCGCGCGAGATGCCGGGCGCGCCCGCGTCGATGCGCGAGCAGGCCTGGTAGACGAGGAGGCGCGCCGCTTCGAGCTGTGTCGCCATGTCGGCCAGCATGAACTGCAAGCCCTGGAAGTCGGCGATCGGCTGGTCGAACTGGCGCCGGTCCAGCACGTACCGGGACGCGACGTCGAGCGCGCCCTGCGCGATGCCGACGGCCTGCGCCGCGACGATGGGTCGGGACTTGTCGAGCGCGGCCATCGCGTAGCCGAACGCGCGCCCCTCCTCGCCGATCAGGTTCTCCGCCGGCACGTGGACGTCGTCGAGGACGATCTCGCCGGTCGGCGACCCGCGGACGCCCATCTTGTGCTCCAGCTTGCCGATCGCGAACCCGTCGAAGTCGCGCTCGACGACGAACGCGCTGATGCCGCGGTGACCGGCAGACGGATCCGTCTTCGCGAACACGGTGTAGAGGTCCGACGCGCCCGCGTTGGTGATCCACATCTTGCGCCCGTTCAGCACGTACGTGTCGCCGTCGCGCACGGCCCGGGTGGTCATCGACGCCACGTCGCTGCCTGCGTGCGCCTCCGAGAGGCAGTAGCTCGCCTGTGACGCGCCCGACGCGACACGGGGCAGGTACTTGGCGCGCAGCGTCTCGCTGCCGTGCTCGACCACTGGTGTCATGGCGAGCCGCGAGATCAGGACGAACAGCGACGACGACGCGCAGACGCGCGCGATCTCCTCGACGAGGAGCGCGTAGACGAGGCTGCCGCCGCCGTCGCCGCCGTGCTCGCTCGGGTAGATCGAGCGGACGAGCCCCGAGTCGCGGTACGCCTCGAACGCCGGCCACGGGAACTGCTCGTGCTCGTCGGCCTCGGCGGCGTGCGGCGCGACCTCCTTCTCGGCGAACCGGCGGACGGCGGCCCGGAACTCCTCGTGCTCGTCCGACAGGGAGAATTGGTGCGCCACGAACCTGACATCGTAGTCAGGGAACGCCTGGGGAAGGCTTGTGCCATGCGCCACGGTCCGCGCCCGGTCCTCGTCGTCATGGGCGCGACCGGGAGCGGGAAGACGACCGTCGGCCGGCTCCTCGCGCAGCGGCTCGGCGTCCCGTTCGTGGAGGGCGACGACTACCACGACCCCGAGAACGTCGCCCGGATGCAGCGCGGGGAGCCGCTCGACGACGCGATGCGCGTGCCGTGGCTCGCGAGGCTGAACGCGGTGCTGCGCGCGTCCGCGTCACGTGAGGGCGTCGTCCTCGCGTGCAGCGCGCTGCGCGCGTCGTACCGCGACACGCTCGACGCCGGCGTGCCCGGCGTCCGCTACGTGTACCTGCGCGCCGACGAGGCCCTGCTGCGTGAACGGCTCGCGCACCGCCACGGGCACTTCGCGGGCGCCGCGCTCGTCCCGTCACAGCTCGCGACGCTGGAGCCGCCGCGTGACGCGATCACCGTCGACGCGCGTGAGTCCCCCGAGACGATCGTCGACGAGGTCACCCGCGCACTCCTTCTGTGACGCGCTACCGCGGCTCTGTGGCGGCTTCGCTTCCCAGAATGGTGGAGCGGACGTCGGCGACGCGTGACGCGAGCTGCGCGGGTGCGAGGCGCAGCACGTCGTCGGGGACACGGTCGACGATGCGGCGACGCACCTGGTAGTCGTGGTCGGCGTCGTGCACGAGGCGCATCCGCCGGTCCGCCGTCTCGGGTGGCAGCTCGTCCGCGTAGCCGAGCAGGTCCATGGCGAGCTCGATGTCGGTCGCGACGGGCGCGCGGCCGAACGACGCGGCCCGCTTCATCGCGATCTCGGCGACGACGGCCGCGGCGTCGTGGTAGTGCTCGGTCGGCGCGAGGCGGAACCGGTCCTTCCAGCGCTCGACGAGCGTGAGCGCGTAGCCGATGTTCGGCCCCGGGCGCCCGAGCAGCGTCCCGGTCGGCTGGCCCGCGACGAGGTCGCCGGGCCGGTCCGCGCGCCACGACCCTGCGGGCGGCATGTAGACGCCGGGCGCGAGGTTCGGGAGCTGGCGGGGCTCGTCCTCGAGACGCTCGGGCACGTAGGGGTCAGTCGGCATGGCGTGATTCTTGCCCGCGCAGCTCCGCGCGCAGCAACCCATAGGTCAGCGAGTCGGACAGGGCCTGCCACGACGCCTCGATGATGTTCTCGCTGACACCGATCGTCGTCCACGTGCGGTCGCCGTCCGTCGTGTCGACGAGCACGCGTGTGACGGCGCCCGTCCCCTTCGCGGTGTCGAGGACGCGCACCTTGTAGTCCGTGAGGTGCACCTGGTCGAGCGCCGGGTAGCGCGACCCGACCGCCTTGCGCAGCGCGGTGTCGAGCGCGTTGACCGGCCCGTTGCCCTCGGCCGTCGCGATGATCCGCTCGCCCGCGACGTGGACCTTGATCGTCGCCTCGGTCGTGACGCCGCCGGGGGTGTCCTCGGCCGCGAGATCGTCGGTGATCACCCGGAACGATTCGACCGCGAACCACGGCTGCTCCCAGCCGCCGGCGCGCCGCATGAGCAGCTCGAGCGACGCGTCGGCGACCTCGAAGTGGTAGCCCGCGTGCTCGAGCTCCTTGAGCTTGTCGACGATCGCGCCGAGCGTCGGCCCGTCGAGCTCGATGCCCAGCTCCTGCGCCTTCAGGTGCAAGGTCGAGCGGCCCGCGAGCTCCGAGACGACGAAGCGCGTGCCGTTGCCGACCGACTCCGGACGTACGTGCTCGTACGCGTCGGGACGGCGCGCGATCGCGCTCGTGTGCAGACCGGCCTTGTGCGCGAACGCCGACTCGCCGACGTACGCGGCTTGCGGGTTGAGCGGCATGTTGACGAGCTCGGCGACGTGGTGCGCGACCGGTGTGAGCCGTTCCAGCCGTTCGGGCGGGATCGTCGCGACGCTCATCTTCAACGTGAGGTTGGGAATGATCGCGGTGAGGTTGCAGTTGCCGGTGCGCTCGCCGTAGCCGTTGATCGTCCCCTGCACCTGGGTCGCGCCGCCACGCACGCCGGCCAGCGCGTTGGCGACACCGCAGCCGGTGTCGTCGTGCAGGTGCACGCCGACGGGCGTGTCGAGGTAGCCGACGACGGCGCGCACGGCGTCCTCGACCTCGAACGGCAACGAGCCGCCGTTCGTGTCGCACAGCACGAGCCACGAGGCACCGGCCTGGGCCGCGGCCTCGAGGACGCGCAGCGAGAACTCCGGGTTGCGCTTGTAGCCGTCGAAGAAGTGCTCGGCGTCGAAGAGCACCTCGAGCCCCTGCCCGTGCAGGAACTCGACCGAGTCGGCAACCATCGCGACACCCTCGTCGAGCGTCGTCTGCAGCGCCTCGGTGACGTGGTAGTCCCAGCACTTGCCGACGATGCAGACGGCCGGTGTGCCCGCCTCGACGAGGTGCCGCAGCGAGTCGTCGCTGTCGACGCGTCCGCGCGCGTGACGGGTCGACCCGAACGCGACCAGCTTGCTGGTCGAGAGCGTCAGCTCCGCCGGCGCGCGACGGAAGAACTCGTCGTCCTTGGGGTTCGCGCCCGGATAGCCGGCCTCGACGTAGTCGACGCCGAGCCAGTCGAGCTGCTCCGCGATGCGCAGCTTGTCGTCGACCGTGAGCGAGATGCCCTCGAGCTGGCTCCCGTCGCGCAGCGTCGTGTCGTAGATCGAGACGCGCGACGGGACGGTTACCTCACCCATTCCAGCCAATCCTTGTAGCGGTCCTCCTTGCCGCGCACGGTCGCCTGGTAGATCTCCTGGATCTTCCGCGTGATCGGGCCGGGGTCGCCGAGCTCGCGGTCGTCGACCGCGCGGATCGGCACGACCTCGGCCGCGGTGCCGGTGAGGAACGCCTCGTCCGCGGTGTACAGGTCGCTGCGCAGGATGTGGTCCACCCGCACCTCGATGCCGAGGTCGCGCGCGATCGTCATCACCGAGTCCTGGGTGATGCCCTCGAGCGCGCCCGCGGAGACGGGTGGCG
Source organism: Acidimicrobiia bacterium (assembly GCA_035651955.1). NCBI lineage: Bacteria > Bacillati > Actinomycetota > Acidimicrobiia > Acidimicrobiia bacterium. The sequence continues at coordinate 2,444 of DASRES010000026.1, read as the reverse complement.
TGAGCAGGACGCCGTCGTCCACGACGAAGAGGTTCTCGCCCGTGCACTCGCTCACGTAGCCCTGCGGGGACAGCAGGATCGCCTCGTCGTAGCCGGCCTTGAGCGCCTCGATCTTCGCCATCGACGAGTTCACGTACATGCCGGTGGCCTTCGCCGCGGGCGGCATCGCGTTCGGGTCGTGACGACGCCACGAGCTGATCTTCATGCGCACGCCGTTGCGGATCCCCTCGTCACCGAGATACGCGCCCCACGGCCACGTCGCGATCGACACGTTCACCGTGCACGGGAGCGTGTTGAGGCCCATCTCGCCGTACCCGTAGAAGACGATCGGGCGGATGTAGCAGGAGGGCAGCTCGTTGACGCGCACGGTCTCCTTCGTCGCCTCGACGATCTGCTCGACGGTGAACGGGATGTCGATCAGGTAGATCTTCGCCGACTTGAAGAGCCGGACGATGTGGTCCGTGAGACGGAACACCGCGGGGCCTTCGCTCGTCTCGTACGCGCGGATGCCCTCGAACACGCCGCACCCGTAGTGCAACGAGTGGGTGAGGACGTGGATCTTCGCGTCGTCCCAGTCGACGAGCTGCCCGTCCATCCAGATCTTCTTCGCGGTCTCGATCGGCATCGCTACAGCCTTTCCGCGATCGCGTCACCGACGGTCGACGTGGACCCGTCCACGTCGTCGGACGCGGCGACCGCCTTCTTGACCCGGGCTGCGGCGTCGGCCTCGCCCAGGAACTCGAGCATCATCGCCGCGCTGACGATCGCGGCCCGTGGATCCGCCTTCCCTGTGCCGACGATGTCGGGCGCCGAGCCGTGGACGGGCTCGAACAGCGACGGCCCGGTGCGGGCCGGGTTGAGGTTGGCCGACGCGGCGCGGCCGATGCCGCCCGATACCGCGCCGCCGAGATCGGTGAGGATGTCGCCGAAGAGGTTGTCGGTGACGATCACGTCGTAGCGGCCCGGGTCCTGCACGAAGTAGATGCACGCCGCGTCGACGTGGTTGTACGCGATCGACACGTCCGGGTGCTCGGCGGCGACGAGGTCGAACGTCCGCTGCCACAGATCGCCCGCGAACGTCAGCACGTTCGTCTTGTGCACGAGCGTCACGTGCTTGCGGTCGCGCGACGACGCGAGATCGAACGCGTAACGGATGCACCGCTCGACGCCCATGCGCGTGTTGACCGAGCCCTGCGTCGCGATCTCGTGCGGCGTCCCCTTGCGCAGGAACCCGCCCTCTCCCGCGTACGTGCCCTCGGTGTTCTCGCGGACGACGAGCATGTCGACGCCCTCGTTCAGCGCGCTGCGTCCCGCGGTGAACGGCCGCAGGTTGACGTACAGGTCGAGCTCGAAGCGCAGGCGGAGGAGCAGGCCGCGCTCGAGGACGCCGGGCGGGACGTCCGGCGTACCGACCGCGCCGAGCATGATGGCGTCGAAGCCGCGCAGCTCGTCGAGGACCGTGTCGGGCAGGACCTCGCCGGTGCGCAGGTAGCGCTCGCCACCGATGTCGAACGCGACCGACTCGTACGGCACGCCCGTCGCCGCGACGACCTTCATCGCCTCCGCGACGACCTCGGGGCCGATCCCGTCTCCCCCGACGACGGCGATGCGATGGGTGTGCGACTGGGTCACTGCTGGTCTCTCCCGGGGCCGTCGGGCCCGCTCTCCCCGAGCCCGTCCGGCCCGGACAACGAAAAACCGCCCACCGAAGTGGACGGTCGAGGGCGAACGCCGGCGAACGGCGCCCGCTATCGGATTACGACGATGATGCCGGTACGCCGCATGGACCGACCACGATACACCGGGCCGGTGGCGAGTCAATCACTGGTAGGCCGCCGAGGTGCCACGCCAGGCGGGCCGCGGGCTGCAACGCTGTGATCCGTGCGCCGACTCGTCAAGCTCGTCGTTCTCGGCGTGGTCGTCGTCGTGGTCGTCGGCGGGGCCGCCCTCTACTGGTTCGTCATCCGCGGCGACGCCAAGCCGCGCGCGCACATCGAGCAGACGAAGGTCAGTGCGGGCGGACCGCTCGACGGGTCGTGGACCTTGCGCCCGAGCGACGGACGCTCCTTCGTCGGCTACCGCGTGCAGGAGCAATTCGCCGCCGCGACCATCGAGTCGACCGCGACCGGGCGCACCGGCGAGGTCCAGGGCACGCTGCGGGTGAACGGGACGACCGTCCACGGCGTCACCGTGGCCGCCAACCTGGCCACGCTGAGGTCCGACAAGGCGCTGCGCGATTCGCGGCTGCACACGATGGGACTCGAGACCGACCGGTTCCCCGACGCGAAGTTCGTCCAGACCCAGCCGATCAGGCTGGCGCACGTGCCCGCTGCGGGCGAGACCGTCGACGCGACCGCCGTGGGCGACCTGACGCTGCACGGCGTGACGCGAACAGTGTCGATCCCGGTGCAGGGACGCTGGGACGGGCAGGCCGTCCAGGTCGT
>DASRES010000025.1 GCA_035651955.1 Acidimicrobiia bacterium | reverse complement strand
ACCGCGGTCCCGGTTGCCGTGATGGCTGCGGCGCAGACCGTGTTCCGAGCGGCGTACTACGGCGCCCTGCTGCCGAACACCTACTACCTGAAGGTCTCGGGCGTACCGGCGACCGTCCGCGTGCACCGCGGTGCCGTGACGTTGGTGATCATGCTCGCCCTGCATCTCGGTGTCCCTGCCCTCTTCGCTGCCGCGTACTTCGTGACCCATCGACGACGCGTGCCGGCGGGCGCGTGGTTGCTCGCGTCGTGCGTCGTCGCCGCGACCGCGTACATGGTCGCCGTCGGCGCTGACGCATGGGAGTGGACGCTGTACAGCGATCGGTACCTCGTGCCGGTCGTCCCGTTCCTCCTCGTCCTCGCCGTCCTCGGCGTGCAGTCGCTCGTCCAACGAGCGCGCAGCGCACCAGGCCCCGACTTGCTCGTCGCCCTGGTGCTCGGCGCGCTCGCGGTCCTGTTCGCCGTCGTCGCGACCGCATCAGTGCCCGACACGCGGATCGCCGAGCTGCAGGTACCGACGGGTACGGCGGCCTTCTCCCGCGCACTGTGGCTGCTCCCCGTCATCGCGGCGGTCGCGCTCGCCTTGCTCGCGCGACGCGCGCGCGTCACATGGACAGGTCCGGCACTGGTCATCGGTCTCGTGCTCGTCGTGTCCGGTCCATCGGTCACCGCCTGGTGGCGGCACAATGCCGTGGGTCGTGCCCAGGACGTGGCATGGGCCCGCTACGGCATGGCGTTGCGACGGGCGACGAGCCCGGACGTGACGATCGCGATGAGCTCGGCAGGGAACATCGCATACTTCGATCACCGGCCCGGTGTCGACCTTCTCGGCAAGAGCGACCGCGTCATCGCACGCGACCGCCCCGTCTACGTGAACGGGTACTTCCTGCCCGGGCACAGCAAACGCGACCTGCGCTACAGCATCGGCAGATTGCGGCCGGACGTGATCGCCGAGCTGTTCGGCGCGACGCCGGCCGACCTCGCCGCGTTGCGCACGTGGGGCTACGAGCACGTCGGCGGGATGACGTGGTACCGGCGGGATGCGCGCGGCGTCGACCTCCGGGCCCTCCGACGGGCTGCGGCAATCTCGCGCTGACGACGGGCGGCCGACGCGCGACGTGCCGACAGAGCTACGGGATGTGGACCCCGCTGATCGCCCGGGTCGCGCCACTCGTCGTCCAGACCGCCGAGGAGATCGCGGACCACCTGCGCTGAGCGGTGGTTCGGCATTCGCACCAGACCGGAGGTACGTACAAGGATCGACGGCGTGGTGGATCCGCTGTTCGACCCTGCGGTCGTCGAAGACCCGCACTCGTACTTCGCGGCGCTGCGCACGGCTGATCCCGTGCACGAGGTTCCCGGTACGGGCACATTCCTCGTGACGCGCATGGACCTCATCCACGAGATCGTCGCGAACCCGTCGGTCTTCTCGAGCGTCTCCGCGCAGTTCCTGCATCGCAGCGCCCGCGACGGCATGCCCGGACTCCAGAGCGCCGCGCCCGGACTCGACATCGACAGCGGCGGCCCTGGCGCAGTCCTCGCCACAGCGGATCCGCCCGACCACACGCGTCAACGTCGCGTCGTCGCTCGGCGGCTCTCGACCACCGCGATGCAGGCGATCGAGCCCGAGTTCCGAGCGCTCGTCGACCGCGCACTCGACACGCCGCTGCACACGGGCCGCATCGAGTGGATGAGCGACGTCGCGGAGCCGCTGCCGATGATCATGGTGGCGCGCATCCTCGGCGTCGCGGATGACGACGCGCCGCGCTTGAAGCGGCAGGGCTACGCGTCGGTCGAAGCCATCAACGGGTTCGTCACCCCGGAACGTCTTGCCGAGCTCGGCGAGCCGATGATGGACGTCGGTCCGGTCGCCGACGCGTACCTCGCGGCGCGAGCCGCACGACGGTACGACCCGTCGACGCTGATCGGAGTGTGCGGGCAGGCGGTCGAAGACGGCGAGCTCACCGACGACGAAGCACTCATGATCCTGTTCCTGCTGATCTCGGCCGGTGGCGAGTCGACGACCAGCCTGACCGGCACGGGCGTGCGGATCCTGGCGGAGCACCCGGCCCTGCAGGACCGACTGCGTCGTGCGCCCGAGCTGATCCCTGCGTTCGTCGAGGAGGCGTGCCGGATCGACCCGCCGTTCCGGGGCCACTACCGGCGTGTGATGGCCGACACCGTGCTCGGCGGAGTACCGCTCCCCGCCGGTTCGACGGTGGTGCTCACGTGGACCGCGGCGAACCGCGACGCCGACGCGTTCGTGAACGCCGATGACATCGATCTCCAACGACCGAACCCGCGCCACCACGTCGGGTTCGGCTGGGGCATCCACCTGTGTCTCGGCGCGCCACTCGCCCGCGTCGAAGCGAAGGTCGCGTTCGAACAGCTGCTCGCCCGGACCGCGTCGTTCGCAGTCGACCCGTCGAGCCAACCGTTGCGCCACCACCTCAGCCTGATGGTGCGCCGGCTCGTCGAGCTCCCCCTCGTCATCGAGACGCGCCCATGATCTCGAGGACGAAGGTCGCGACGCGGACACAACGAGCCCGTCAACGACGTCCTTTGGACCGTCGCCGTACCGGTGCTCCTCAGCGCTGCCGTCGATGTGGATCCGCTCGGGATGCGACCCGTCGACCCGGCGGTCGAGCCGATCGCGAGATCAGGGAATGTGCACGCCAGAGATGGCGCGCGCGACCACGAGCCGCTGGATCTCGGACGTGCCCTCGAAGATCGTGTAGATCTTGGAGTCGCGGTGCCAGCGCTCCACCGGGTACTCCCGCACGTAGCCGTAGCCGCCGAGGATCTGGATCGCCTGCTCGGTCGCCCAGACCGCGACCTCGCCGGCCTTGAGCTTGCTCATCGAGCCCTCACCGGCCTCGAAGCGCTTGCCGTTGCGCGCCATCCAGCACGCGCGCCACACGAGCAGGCGCGCGGCGTCGATCTCCATCCGCATGTCGGCGAGCTTGAACGCGATCCCCTGCTTCTCGATGATCGGCGTGCCGAACGCGACACGCTCCTTCGCGTAGTCGAGCGCGTACTCGTACGCGGCGCGCGCGATGCCGAGCGCCTGGGCACCGACGAGCGGCCGGCTCGCCTCGAACGTGCTCATTGCCGCCTGCACGCGCGAGCTCTTCCCCTCGCGCGCACGCGCGAGGCGGTCGTCGAGCTTCTCCTTCCCGCCGAGGAGACAGCTACCGGGCACACGCACGTCGTCGAGGACGACCTCGGCGGTGTGGCTCGCGCGAATCCCCATCTTCTTGAACTTCTGACCCATGCGCAGCCCCGGCGTCCCCGGCGGGACGACGAAGCTCGCGTGCCCGCGCGCCTTCAGCGCGGGGTCGACCGACGCGACGATCACGTGCACGTTCGGGACCTTGTCGATGCCGCCGTTCGTGATCCACGTCTTGGTGCCGTTGAGCACCCACTCGTCCTTCGCCTCGTCGTAGACGGCGCGCGTCCGCAACGAGCTCACGTCGCTGCCGGCATCGGGCTCGCTCACGGCGAACGCGGCGACGTGGATGTCGTCGGGCGTGCCGAAGCACTGCGGGACCCACTCGGCGATCTGCTCCGGCGTCCCGTTGCCGACGATCCCGGACACGCCGAGGACGGTGCCGAAGATGGCGAGCGTGATGCCCGCGTCACCCCAGCACATCTCCTCCATCACCACCGGGAGCGTGAGGCCGGCCGGGTCGGCGAACGCGTTCGCGACGAACTCCGGCGAGTACAGGCCGATCTTCGCCGCCTCCTCGATGATCGGCCACGGCGTCTCCTCCCGCTCGTCCCACTCGTGCGCCTGGGGACGGATCGTCTGCTCGGCGAAGTCGTGGACCCACTTCTGGATCTGGAGCTGGTCCTCGTTGAGCTCGAGCGAGAAGTCGGCCATGTCTCGTGTCTCCCTGCGTTTCGCGGCCGGGCCACGACGCGGGCCGGCGCGGAAGTTACTCAGCGGTAACAGCAGTGTACCCATGGGCTCCGTCGGGCGACGGCCGCCGGCACGGATACCGTGCGCCCGTGACGGGCGTCCCACGGAACGGGTGGTTCGTGGCGTCGGAGGAGGCCGCTCACCTCAGCGCCGCGCCCCATCTCCAGGGCGAGCGCGTCCCCGTCTCCACCGTCGTCACGGACGACCGGCTGGACGTGCGGTTCGCGCTCCCGAACGGCGAGCACACCGACCTCACGGCCGAAGGGTACGACGAGCGCGGGTGCTGGCGCGGCAGCGCGGCCCTCGTCCTCCACGACGCCGCCGGCGCGACGCACGCGGTGCAGTACCGGTGGACCCCGCACGGCCGCGGGTTCGTGCTCGTGTTCGAGACGGACGACGCGCGCGACGTCGTCGCTGGTCGGCTCGACCTCGACGACTCCTGAGCAGCCGGAAATGGGTCCGGTCACGCGCGTGCCGCGCGCGACCATGACCCGTGCTCCAAGCCCGTGGTCTCGAGGTCGAGGTCGGCGGTCGCGTCACGCTGCGCGACGCGTCGTTCGGCCTGCGCGCGGGCGACAAGGTCGGCCTCGTCGGCCGGAACGGCGCGGGGAAGACGACATTGCTGCGCGTGCTCGCCGGCGAGTCCAGCCCCGCCGCGGGCGTCGTCCTGCACAGCGACGCTCTCGGCTACCTGCCGCAGGACCCGCGTCCGCGCGGCGTCGGACCCGAGACCGTCGCGCTCGCGCACGTCATGTCGGGCCGCGGTCTCGACGAAGCGGCGCGCCGTCTCGAGCGCTTGCACGCGCGCATGGACGACGACCCATCCGACCGAAACATCACGCGCTACACGCGCGCGGAGGAGGAGTTCCGGCTCGCGGGCGGCTACGCGGCCGAAGCGGAGGCCCGCCGTCTCGCGCACGGGCTCGGGCTGCCGCCCGAGCGCTTGGATCTCCCGCTCGGCGCGCTGTCGGGCGGCGAGCGCCGTCGCGTCGAGCTCGCGCGGATCCTGTTCGCGGGAAGCGAGCTGCTCCTCCTCGACGAGCCCACCAACCACCTCGACGTCGACGCGAAGCGCTGGCTCATGGGCTTCCTCCGCACCTATCGAGGCGCGCTGCTCGTCGTGAGCCACGACCTGGACCTGCTCGACGAGTCGATCACGCGTGTCCTCCACCTCGACGAGGGCACGCTCGTCGAGTACCGGGGGACGTACTCGCAGTACCTGGAGGCGCGTGCCGCCGACGAGGAGCGGCAGGCCCGCATCGCGGCGCGGCGTGAGAGCGAGATCGAACGGCTCCGTCGCGTCGCCGACCGCATGCGCGGGCAGACCGCGAAGCGCGCCCGCACGGCGAAGGCGATCGACAAGCGTGTGGAGCGTCTGCGCGCCGAGGCGGGCGACGACGGCAGCCACGCGCGTCGCCGCGCGCACGGCCCGAGCGTCGCGTTCCCGAAGCCGCCGCACGCCGGGAAGGTCGTGCTCGACGTCGTCGGTCTGCGGAAGGGATACGGCGGGCCGCCCGTGTTCGACGGCCTGACGTTCGACGTCGGGCGGGGTGAGCGCCTGCTCGTCATGGGCCTGAACGGCGCGGGCAAGACGACGCTCATGCGGATCCTCGCGGGCCGCGACGAACCGGACGCGGGAACGGTCGCCGCAGGCCATGGCGCGTCGATCGGCTACTACGCGCAGGAGCACGAGGGCATCGTGGGCGGGCGCGACGTGCTCTCGCACCTGCGCGAGCTGTCACGCGCGGGTGACGTCGTCCTGCGCGGCCTGCTCGGCACGTTCGGCCTCAGCGGCGACGTCGCGTTCCAGGACGCCGCGACGCTGTCCGGCGGTGAGAAGACGAAGCTCGCGCTCGCGCAGCTCGTCGTCGGTGCGCACAACGTGCTGCTGCTCGACGAGCCGACGAACAACCTCGATCCCCCGTCGCGCGACGCGATCGGCGACGCGCTCTCGCAGTGGCCCGGCGCGATGGTCGTCGTGAGTCACGACGTCGAGTTCGTGGCGCGGCTCGCGCCGCAACGCGTGCTGCTCATGCCCGACGGCGACCTCGACTACTGGTCGGACGACCTGCTCGAGCTCGTCGCCCTGGCGTAGCCCACCGCTCGCGCCGCGTTGGTACACAAGTCGCGCCCCTGACCGCGACTTGTGTACCAACCGGGCGTTGCGCTCATGGCGCGAGGCAGGGGGTCGTGCCGCAGACGTCGACGACGGCGCCGTTCGGCTGCAGGAAGTCCGACTTCTGCACGCGTGCGCTCACCTGGCTGCGCGGCTTCTCGTGCGGATCGGGTCCGTACACCGAGTCGGGCTCCGGCGGGACGTTGGCGTCTGGGGGTGCCTTGTTCCCGCTGTCCCACACGACGAGCGCCGACCCACCGAACGGGAAGTGCGTGATCGGCGGGATGCCCCAGAACGGGACGACAGCAGTGTCACGACCGGGTGCGAGCGCGGGTTCCCGGATCGACGCGCCGATCGTGCGCGCTTCCGTCTCCGTCGCGATGTTCGCGACCTGGTGGTCACCGAACGCCATGTGAAGCAGGACGGTGTGCGCCGGCGTGTTCGGGTACGGGTTCGTCGTCATGTGCTCCGCGTAGCCGTCGGCCTCCGCGCGGTCCCACAGCATCTGGACGATCGAGAAGTCGAGCATGCGGTCCATCTCGTCGGGATACGACGGGTTCAGGATGACCTTGTACGTGTCGAAGTCGACGCTGCGCTGCAGCAGCGTGCTGTAGTTCATGCCCGGCACGCCGAGCACCGCGCGAGTCCACTCGTTCGAGATCGCGGTCACCGCGCCGCCGAGGATCCCGCCCTGGCTGTTGCCGTCGTAGTACACCGCGCCCGTCTGGATGACGGGCGTGTGCGACGCGCCGGCCTGGAAGGCGGCGTTCGTGACGAAGCCCTTCGGCGAGCGCATGAGCTCGGCGAGGAACAGGAAGTTCACGAAGCTCTGCTGCGTGCGGTCGGCGAGCTTCGGGAAGTTCGAGAAGTCCTGCAACGCGCTCACCGCGGTGCCGATGTCCTCGTCCGAGAAGCCGATCCACTTCGTCGCGCAGAAGACGAAGTCGTGCTCGTTGCCCATCGCCTCGACGTTGCCGGCGTTCACCTCGTCGTTGCTGCCGAGGAGACCGTGCCCGTACACGCCGGCGCGCGCCGGGTGCACGGGGTCGTTCCCGTCCGCCGTCGCCGCGCGCGGGATGTTGCAGATGAACGACGCCTGCAGCGTGCCGTTGCGCTGCGGGAGCCCGTCCGGGCCGTACACGAACGTGGATCCGGCAGCGCCCGTGCCGGTGAGGTAGCTCGGGACGGTGAACGTGCCGGTCACGCGGCGGAAGATCTGGGCGTCGACGTTGTCCTGGACGTTCGTGACGGTGAACGCGGGCGCGTTGCCGTGGAGCGTCGAGAACGCGTCGTCACGCATGTGCAGCACCGGCTCGGACAGGCTGCGCTCGCTCGCGACGGTGAAGTCCCACGCCAGGTACAGGCTCGAACGCCCGACACCGACACGCCGCAGCGAGCGGAAGATCGACTCCATCTGGGGGCGGCGCTGCTCGATCGTCGGGTCGAACGTCGGGATGCCGTCGCGGTAGAGCTGGAAGCCACGGCTCGCGGGGATGATCGACCCGCTCGCGTCGCGCATGTCGCGGAGCGCGACGACGTAGCGATGCCCCTCGGTGAGGTTCTTCGCGGGACGGATGACGAGGATCGCGCCCTCGAGCGGATCCGCCTGTGCGTCGAGCTCCGCGAAGAACGGCCAGCGCTGACCGGTGTCGGCGTCGAGCAGGACGATCGGCTGGTTCGGATCGAGCGAGCGCCCGATGTCCGTGATGGGCGCGGCGCCGGTCTTCGCGAGGTCGACGTGCGGTACGTACGTCAGGATCATCGCGCCCGGGCTGAACCCGTCGTTGCGGTTCCACTGGGTCGGGTCGACGTGCACACCATGGTTGTTCGCGGGCATGGAGTCCGCCGCGAGGTTCACGCGGCGGCCGGTGTCAGTGTGGGGGTCCGCGACCGTGAACCAGTTGTTCGGGAACGGCAGCAGACACTTCGCGGGGTCGATGACGTCGCAGCGCGTCGCCGTCGAGAGGTCGAGGCCGGGCTCCCACGAGAACGTCGCGTACGCGCGGTCGCGCCCTTCGGGCCGGTGGCCGGCGCGCGACGCGGTCGCGAGGATCGTCGTCAGGCCGGGGCGCAGGTCGGACGCATGCAACGTCGCGGTCGCCAGCGACCCGTTGTGCGCGAACCGGCTCGTGACGTCGACGACGGTCGGTGTGGTCGGCGCGCCGGTCGTCAGCAGGACGCGCAGGGTCGCGGGGTCGAGCGGGGCGTCGACCCGGATCGTGACGCCGACCGTGCCGCTGCGGTCGGCCTGCGTCCGGTCGAACGGCGCGAGGACGTGGACGCGGCTCGCGGGACCCGTGTGCGGGATGCGACCTCCGACGACGAACGCGCATCCCGAGACGGCGAGCGTGAACACCGCGACGAGCGCAGCGAAGCAGCGCCGTGCCTGCACACGTCCGGTGTGCGTCGGACCGTCCATGGCTCATCCCCCCGGTGTCGCCGGCCGACGGCGACGTTACGAAGCGCCGCGCGGCGCGGTCAACGCGTGCCGTCACCGCCGACCGCGAGGCGAACGACGGCATCGAGCCCCCGGCGCGTCCCCGGTTCGACGACGGGCAGGAGCAGCACGCTGAGACCGGCCAGCACGGCACCGCCGTCCGTGAGCGCGTTGTCGCCGACCATGACCGTCTCGGCCGGGTGCACGCCGAGCTCGTCGCACGCGGTGCGGAACAGGGCCGGTTCGGGCTTCTGCGCGCCGTGGTCGCACGAGAAGACGATCGAGTCGAACAGGTCGAGCCAGCCGTGCCGCGCGAGCACGCGGCGGTAGTCCCACCCCGTGTCGCTCACGACGCCGAGCCGCAGCCCGGAGCGTGCGAGCGTGTGCAGCGTCGCGCCCGTGTCGGTGTACGGGACCCACCGTGCCGGATCGATCTCGCGCTCGTAGAGCGCGCGGCCGAGCCCGTCCACCAGCACATCGGCCGCGCTGTACAGCGCGGTCCACGCCTCACGGTGCGCGTCAGCCGAGAGGTCACGTCCCTTGGCGAGCTCCTGCGGAGTCCGCGCGAGCGCCTGGATCTCGGCCCAGAGACGCCGCGCGTCCTCGTCGGTGACGTCGACGCCGAGTGCTGCGGCTTCCTCGACGATGCTGCGGTGACCACCGGCCCGGCCGAACAGCGTGTCGCCGATGTCGAACAGCACGGCGCGGATGCCCGTCACCCGAACCCGCGGTCATCGCCGTGGAAGCGTGGCGGGCGCTTCTCGAGGAACGCGGCGACGCCTTCGCGCGCGTCGTCGGTCTGGCTCGCGGCCGCCATGACCTCGATCGCGTACGCATACGCCTTCGGCTGGTCGAGGTCGATCTGCGCGTAGAACGCCTGCTTGCCGATGCCCTTCGACAGCGCGCTGCCCCGAGTCGCGCGCGCGAGCAGGTCGCGCGTCGCGCGGTCGAGCTCGTCCGGAGGCACGACGTGGTTGACGAGACCCCAGTCGGCCGCGGTCGCGGCGTCGATCACGTCGCCCGTCATCGCCATCTCGAGCGCGCGCTTGCGGCCGACGTTCCGGCCCAGCGCGACCAGCGGCGTCGTGCAGAACCATCCACCCCGCCCGCCCGGCACCGCGAACCCGGCGTCGGTCGACGCGACCGCGAGGTCTGCGGACGCGACGAGCTGGCAGCCCGCGGCGGTCGCCAGCCCGTGCACGCGGGCGACGACGGGTTGCGGGATGCGCTGCATCGTCGTCATGACGTCGGTGCAGGTCTGGAGGAGGGCGCGCATCGCGGCGAGGTCGTTGCCGGCCATGTCGGCGAAGTCGTGACCGGCGGAGAAGACGGGCCCGTTCCCGGCGAGGACGACGCCGCGCGCGTCGCTCCGCCCTGCACACGCGAACGCGTCGAGCAGCTCCTGCAGGTGCTCGAGCGACAGCGCGTTGCGGCGCGCGGGCAGGTTCATCGTGATCGTGACGAAGTCGGCGTCGCGCTCGACGAGGATGCACTCGTAGCCGCGATCCCTCGCCGTCGTCCCCATGGCGGCCTCCCCGGGCGTCCCGAACCTCTCGACCCCCGACATTCTCACGTAAGTCGCGCGTTTGGGCTTCCCGGGAGGCGGGCACTACGGCCCTCGTGCGTCGGGAGGGGAGGCAGGCGACGGAGCGGGCCGCGTGAGCCTTCGGCGGGCGATCGAGGCCGCGTTGCTCGCCGTTCCCGTCGCCGTCGCCGCGGCCATGGTCCCGATGCTCCTCGGCGGCACCGCGCGCGCGGATTCGTCGGCGTCCCGGCGTACGGCGGCCGATCCGACCACCGACCCCAAGGCGATCTTCCTGCGCGACTGCGCGGTCTGCCACGGCAACGACGCGCGCGGCACGAACAACGGTCCCGACCTGCGCGGCTTCGGACGGGCGTCGATCGACTACGAGCTGTCGACGGGTCGGATGCCGCTGTCGTCGCCGACCGCGAAGACCGATCGCCACACGCCGAAGTACCCCCGGTCGGTGCAGGAGGCGCTCGTCGACTACGTGTACGGCCTCGCGGGCAACGGCGGCCCGGACATCCCCTCGGTCGACACGAGCAACGCCGACCTCGGCCGAGGCGGTGAGCTGTTCCGGCTGAACTGCGCGGCGTGCCACGAGTGGTCCGGACGCGGCGGCGCGCTCCTCTACCGCGCCGCGCCGACGACACATCCCGCGACCGACCTGCAGATCGCGGAGGCGATCCGGTCGGGTCCCGGCACGATGCCCGCGTTCGGGACCGCGGCGCTCAGCCAGGACCAGATGAACGACGTCGTCGCGTACGTGCGGTACCTGCGCCAGCCCCACGACCGCGGTGGTCTGCCCCTGTGGTTCCTCGGCCCGCTCGCCGAGGGCCTCGTCGCCTGGGTGATCGCGATGGGCCTGCTCCTCGTCGCGGTCCGCTGGATCGGGACGAAGACATGACGACCGAGCGCGAAGCGCACGAGCCGAGCAGCACGCGCGCGGCCACGCAGCGACGCGACCGCGGCGGTGAGGCCGCGATCCTGTTCGGGTTCGTGCTGTGCTTCCTCGGCGGCGTCGGGCTCACCTGGGTCTACGTGATCGGCGGGCAACCGCAGGCCGAGGGGATCCTGCTCGGCGTCGCGCTGTGCGGCCTCGGGTTCAGCTTCGTGACGTGGGCGCACCGTCTCATGCCGCACGGCCCGTACGAGGAGCCGCGCGAGCCGTTGCCGAGCGGCGAGCAGGAGCTCACGCTGTTCACGCAGGACTTCCAGCGCGAGGGGCTCGTCACGCGCCGGCGGCTCATCATCGGTGGGCTCGTCGCGGCGGCCGGGTCGCTCGGCATCGCGGCGCTGTTCCCGATCGCGTCGCTCGGGCCCGCTCCCGGCGACGCGCTGCTGACGACGCCCTGGCGGCGGGGCAAGCGCCTCGTGACGGAGGACGGCACACCGATCCGCCCCGAGGACGTGCCCATCGAGGGGCTCGTGACCGCGTTCCCCGAAGGTCACACGGACTCCGCGGACGGTCAGATCGTCCTGATGCACATCGAGTCCGGGCTGATCCGACCGCGTCCCGGGCGCGGGACCTGGTCGCCGGACGGCTTCATCGCGTACTCGAAGGTGTGCACGCACGCGGGATGTCCCGTCGGGCTCTACCAGGCGCAGTCGCACCAGCTGCTGTGCCCGTGCCACCAGTCGGCCTTCGACGTGCTGAACGGCGCGAAGGTCGTGTTCGGTCCCGCGTTCCGCGCGCTCCCCCAGCTCCCACTCGCGATCCAGGACGGATATCTCGTCGCGCAGAGCGACTTCCACGAGCCGATCGGGCCGTCGTTCTGGAACCGTCCACGACACACGAGCGGGAAGCAGTGACGCGCCGCAGGCAGCGCGCGCTGCTCGTCGGCGCGGTCGTCGTCGCGACCGTCCTGCTCGGCGCGTGCAGCGAGAAGAAGTCGCCCGCGATCCTCGGCGGGAACGGGTCCGAGTCGCACACGGTCTCGGGGCTGTGGTGGGTCATGTTCGGCCTCGCGGCCGGCGTGTACGCGGTCGTCGGGTCGTTCATCCTCATCGCCGCGTTCCGCGGGCGCGGCACCCGTCACGGACGCCCCACGCGCATCACGCCCGACGCGTTCATCTGGGTCGGCGGGATCGTCGTCCCGACGCTCATCCTCATGACGATCGCGGGCTTCACGGTGCACACGACCGCGGCCGTGCGGAAGCCGTCGTCGAACGCGCTGCGCATCGACGTCGTCGGCAAGCGGTGGTGGTGGGCCGTCAGCTACCCGAGCCTCGGCATCACGACGGCGAACGAGATCCACGTGCCGGTCGGCCAGCCGCTCTCGTTCAAGCTGACCTCCGACAACGTGATCCACAGCTTCTGGGTCCCGCAGATCGCCGGCAAGGTCGACACGATCCCGGGGCAGAACAACTACCTCAACGTCACGGTGCGGAAGCCGGGCACCTACCGCGGGCTCTGCGCGGAGTACTGCGGCACGCAGCACGCCAACATGCAGTTCCTCGTGATCGCGCAGACGCCCGGCGACTTCGGACGCTGGGCCGAGCGCGAGAGCATCCTCCCGCCACGCGACCTGACCGAGGAGCAGGCGCGCGGCCAGTTCGTCTTCATGAACTCCGCGTGCGCCGGGTGTCACACGATCAAGGACACCCAGGCGCAGGGCGACGTCGGCCCGGACCTGACCGACGTCGGTCAGCGGACGACGCTCGGCGCGGCGACGATCCCGAACAACGCGGGATACCTGTCGGGCTGGATCGCGAACCCGCAGACCGTGAAGCCGGGCAACCAGATGCCACCGCAGTCGCTGTCGTCGAGCGACCTGCATGCCGTCGTCGCGTATCTCCAGAGCTTGAAGTAGGAGCCGCATGGCGACCACGGACACGCCGATCATCGCGCCGCCGATCCCGCCCGAGGAGCTCGAGAAGGGGTGGGGCGAGGAGGCACCCGGCATCCCGGGGTTCTTCGCGACGGTCGATCACAAGCGCATCGGCAAGCGCTACATCTACACGGCCTTCATCTTCTTCTTCATGGCCGGCATCACCGCGCTGATCATGCGCGTGCAGCTCGCCGAGCCGGAGAACCACGTGCTCTCCCCGAGCACGTACAACGAGTTCTTCACGATGCACGGCACGACGATGATCTTCCTGTTCAACACGCCGATCCTGGCGGGGTTCGGGAACTACCTCGTGCCGCTGATGCTCGGGACGCGCGACATGGCGTTCCCGCGGCTGAACGCCTTCTCGTACTGGATCTTCGTCATGTCGGGGATCTTCATGTACGCGAGCTACATCATCGGCAGCGCGCCGGACGGCGGCTGGTTCGCGTACACGCCGCTCACGACACGACCGTTCTCGCCCGGGATCAACATGGACTTCTGGGGGCTGGGGGTCGTGTTCATCGGCATCTCGACGACGGTCGGCGCGGTGAACTTCATCGTCACGACGTTCAAGATGCGATGTCCGGGGATGACGCTCAACCGGATCCCGGTGTTCGTGTGGTCGATGGTCGTCTTCTCGTTCATGGTGATCTTCGCCGTGCCGGCCGTGACCGTCGCGGCCGCGCTGCTCGAGTTCGACCGGCTGTTCGGCACCCAGTTCTTCAACCCCGCGCTCGGTGGCAGCACGCTGCTGTACCAGCACCTGTTCTGGTTCTGGGGGCATCCGGAGGTGTACATCCTCTTCGTCCCCGCGACCGGGATGATCTCGATGATCATCCCGATCTTCAGCCGTCACGCGTTGACGGGATACATCTGGATCGTCAGCGCGCTCGTGCTCGTCGCGTTCATGAGCTTCGGCGTGTGGGTTCACCACATGTTCGCGACGGGGATGCCCGCGCTCGCGATGTCGTTCTTCTCGGGGGTGAGCTTCCTCATCACGATCCCGAGCGGGGTGCAGTTCTTCGCGTGGATATCCACGATGTGGCACGGCGTCGTGAGATTCACGACGCCAATGCTGTTCGCGATGGGCTTCCTGCTCATCTTCCTGGCCGGCGGCATCTCGGGCGTCATGGTCGCGGTGCTGCCGTTCGACTGGCAGGTGACGGACAGCTACTTCGTCGTCGCGCACTTCCACTACGTGCTGAACGGCGCGGTCGTCTTCCCGATCTTCGGCGCGATGTACCTGTGGATACCGAAGATCACCGGCCGCATGATGTCCGAGCGGCTCGGCAAGATCAGCTTCTGGATCATGTTCATCGGGTTCAACATGACGTTCTTCCCGATGCACATCCTCGGCTTCCTCGGCATGCCGCGGCGTGTGTACACGTACCACTCCGGGCTCGGGTGGGACGCGCTGAACATGATCGTCAGCATCTTCTCCTTCGTGTTCGCGGTCGGCGTGCTGCTCTCGCTGATCAACTTCGTCTGGTCGATGAAGCGCGGGGAGAAGGCGATCGACAACCCGTGGGGCGCGGACTCGCTCGAGTGGGCGACGAGCTCGCCGCCGCCCGAGTACAACTTCGCGGCGATCCCGGTGGTGAACAGCCGGCACCCGCTGTGGGAGGAGCAACCGCTGCCCGTCGCGGCGTCGGGTGCGACGGAGTCGACGCGGAGCCTCGGGACCGTCGGCACCACCGAACGCGAGACCGCCTTCAGTGACGGGCTGACCGCCGAGCCGGAGGCGACGTTCGAGATCCCGCACGAGACGTACCTCCCGTTCGTCGTCGCGCTCGGCATCGCCGTGTTCTTCTGCGGCCTCCTCGTGCGAGCCGCGGTCGTGGGCGTGACGGGTGTCGTGGTCGGCGTGATCGCCGCCATGTGGTGGACCTGGAGAGTCGGCGAATGACCGCCGCGGATGCCGGCGCCGTCGTCCCGGTCTCCGGCTCTGCGCCGCCGCACCCCGTCCGGCGGGTGACGGGACGCGACCGCGTGCGCGGCTACTCGACCGCGTGGTGGGGCGTCGCCACCGTGATCGCGACCGAGGCGATGATCTTCCTCTGCCTCCTCGCGACGTACTTCTTCCTGCGCGCCGCGTCGAAGGAGTGGCCGCTGGGCGGGATCGAGCTGCCCGAGCTGAAGCAGTCGTCGATCTACTCCGTCGTCCTGATCGGCTCGAGCGTCCCTGTCATCTGGGGCGAGCGCGCGATCGAGCGCGGCGACGTGACGAGGCTGAAGATCGGGCTCGCGCTGGCGTGGGTGATGGGCGCGGCGTTCCTGTACCACACGGTCGACGACTTCCTGAAGCTGCACTTCGGGTGGCGTGACAACGCGTACGGCTCGATCTTCTACGTGACCGTCGGCCTGCACGCGCTGCACGTGCTCGTCGGTCTCGCGATCAGCTCGGTCGTCCAGCTGAAGGTCTGGCTCGGGAGGGTCAACGAGGAGCACCACAAGACGGTCGAGATCTTCAGCTTGTACTGGCACTTCGTCGACGGCGTGTGGATCTTCGTGTTCCTGTCCCTGATCGTCTCGCCGCACTTCGGGAGATAGGAGGTCGGGCGGTCGTGAGCATCCCGAGCCTGCGCGTGCGCGAGTTCCCCGAACGGGGCGTGCTGGTCTGGTACGCGCTCACCGCGCCGATCGGCGCGTGGACCGTGCACCTCGTCGGGCTCACCGCGCTGACGAAGTACTCGGACAACGTTCCCGGCGCGATCTGGTGGCTGCACATCATCACGATCGTCACCGGTCTCGTGACCCTGTCCGCGATGTACCTGTCCTTCCTGATGATGCGCTGGGGCGGGCGGGGTGAGGACCGTCCGGACCTCGCGGGGCGGGTCCGCTTCCTCGGCGAGCTCGGCATGATCATCGGGATCGCCAACCTCGCGCTGATCGTGCTCGAAGAGGTGTACGTCAACGTGCTGCACGGAGTGCGGTACTGATGACCGAGCTCGGTCCGCTCGCGCTCGTCGCCGCGCTCGCCGCGGCCTACGGCGCGGGCGTGTCGCGCGCGTGGAGCCGCGCGGGCCGGGGGCGGCTCGTCCACGTCCAGCAGGTCGCGCTGTTCGCGCTCGGGCTCGTGGCGACGGCCGCGGTGCTCGTCGGCCCGATCGACGCGCGTGCGGACCACAGCCTCACGATGCACATGATCCAGCACGTCGTGCTACTGAGCGTCGCGGCGCCGCTGCTCGCGGCGGGCGAGCCGTTCACGGCCCTCCTCTGGGCGCTCGACGACCCGACGCGCGCGCGGGTCTCCCGTTGGTGGCGCCGCGTGCTGCGGACGCAATACGGCGCGGGCTGGTTCGTGTGGATCGCAGTCACGCTCGTCCTGCAGACGACCGCGCTGTTCGCGTGGCACCTCCCCGCCGCGTACGACGGCGCGCTGCGTCATCCGCTGCTGCACGGGCTCGAGCACCTCAGCTTCCTGCTGACGGCGTTCGCGTTCTGGTGGGTCGTCGCGTGCACCGGATGGAGGTCGCGCCACGGTGCCGGCATCTTCGCCGTCGCCGCAGCGTGGTTCCCCGGGACGCTGCTCGGCGTCGCGATGATCAGCGCCAAAGCGCCCTGGTACCACGCGTACATCCACGGGTCGGCGTCCGCCGCGCTCGCCGACCAGCAGATGGCGGGCGTCGTCATGTGGGCGTTCGGCGGGTTCGCGAGCATCGTCGCGGGCATCGTCCTGTTCGCGTCGTGGCTGCAGGCCGTCGACCGCAGGCACCCCTCGGGCGAGCCGGTCGTCGTCCCGACGATGGAGGTGATGCGGTGACCGCGAGGAGGGGACGCGCGCGGGCGGGCATCACGACAGTCGCGGCCGTCGCGTTGGGTCTCGGCCTGCTGCTCGGCGGTTGCCACTCGGGCCGCAACCCGCAGGTCCGCACCGTCCCGGGCGGCAGCGCGGACCAGGGCAAGCGCGCGATCGAGCACTTCGGCTGCGGGAGCTGCCACACCATCCCGGGGGTCAAGGGCGCCAACGGGCTCGTCGGCCCGCCGCTGATCAAGTTCAGCCGTCGCGGCTACATCGCAGGGATGCTGCCGAACACCGCGAACAACCTGGAGCACTGGATCCAGGATCCGCAGAGCGTGGTGCGGGGCAACGACATGCCGAACCTCGGTGTGTCCGCGAGCCAGGCGCGCGACATCACCGCGTACCTCTACACACTGGGCTGACGCGGTGATCACGAAGCGCATCGCCCGCTGGTTCGACGACCGCCTCGGCGCGTCGAAGTTCATGCGGCACACGCTCAACAAGGTGTTCCCCGACCAGTGGTCGTTCATGTTGGGCGAGATCGCGCTCTACTGCTTCGTGATCCTCGTCCTGACCGGGATCTACCTCACGTTCTTCTTCAACACGAGCCTCCACGAGGTCGTGTACCACGGGCACTACAAGCCGTTGAACGGCGTCCGGATGTCCGAGGCGTACCGGTCGACGATCCGCATCAGCTTCGACGTGCGCGCGGGCATGGTGTTCCGCCAGATGCACCACTGGGCGGCGCTGCTGTTCGTCGCCGCGATCGTGTGCCACCTGTGTCGCATCTTCTTCACCGGCGCGTTCCGCCGTCCGCGGGAGATCAACTGGATCATCGGCGTGACGTTGCTGATCCTCGTCATCGCGAACGGCTTCGCCGGCTACTCGATGCCCGACGACCTGCTGTCAGGCACGGGGCTGCGCATCGCGTACTCGATCGCGCTGTCGATCCCCGTCATCGGGACGTGGATCGCGTTCCTCGTCTTCGGGGGCGAGTTCCCGGCGACGTCGATCGTCTCGCGGCTGTTCATCATCCACGTGCTGATCCTGCCGGCATTGATCGCCGGTCTGATCGGCGCGCACCTCGCGATCCTCTGGCGCCAGAAGCACAGCCAGTTCCCCGGGCGCGCGCGACGCGAGGACAACGTCGTCGGGTCGCGACTGTGGCCGACGTACACGTTCAAGAGCCTCGGCCTGTTCGCGATCATCTTCGGCGTGCTCGCCGCGCTCGGCGGCGTCGCGCAGATCAACCCGATCTGGCTGTACGGGCCGTTCCACGCGCCCGCGGTCAGCACTGCCGCGCAGCCCGACTGGTACCTCGGATGGATCGAGGGCGCACTTCGCATCACGCCGCCGTTCTACGTCCACCTCGGCCCGTACAACGTTCCCGAGGTGTTCTGGCCGGCGGTCGCGATCCCCGGCGTCACGTTCCTGCTGCTGTACCTGTGGCCGTTCGTCGAGGCGTTCTTCACGCGCGACCACGCGGAGCACCATCTGCTCGACCGCCCGACCGACCGCCCTGTGCGCACCGCGATCGGCGCCGGGATGCTCGCGTTCTACTTCGTGCTGCTCGCGTCGGGAGCCGACGACGTGATCGCGCAGGTGATGCACGTCGACATCATCACGATGGTCTACGCGCTGCGGATCCTCGTGATCGTGTTGCCGATCGCGGTCGGCCTGTTCACGTGGAAGCTGTGCCGCGACGTCAAGGCGAGCGGCCATGTCGCCGAGGAGGAGGCCGAGACCGCGATCCCGATCGGGCCGTACCAGACGCCGACCGAGCAGCAGCCGCCGCGCGGTGTCAAGGCCGGGCGCGCGGTGGGGCGCGCGGTGTCGGCCGCGGGTGGCGGGATCGTGCACGGCATCGCGTCCGCGCTGCGCACGCTGTTCGGCGCGATCCTCGCCGTCGTGCTCGCCCGGGTCGGGAACCGCCGGCGCCCCGCACCGCCGAGCGACACCCCGCCCGCGCGCCCCAAGGAACCCGCCGGCCGCTGACCGTCGGCGCGCGCCGCGATCACACCCCGGTTGGTACACAACTCGCGCCTGGGACCGCGACTTGTGTACCAACGCGGCGTCAGGCGGCGGCGTGGCTCGGGCGGTCGCGGCGCGCGGTGCCGTCGCGTTGGGCGGGGCCCGGCGCCTGCGTCTTGATGAGGACGGACGCGAGGACCGTGATGAGGCCCGCGCCGAGGAGCACGACGCGCGCGCCCGGGAGGTGGCCGATGACGGGCCAGCGCACGCCGTGCAGGGCATCCGTCGCGAGACCGGCGAGGATCGCCGCCACGCTCAGGCCCCCGCGTATGACGGTGTGGAACGCGGCGAAGGCCATGATGCGCTCGTCGTCAGCGAGCCGCTCCTGCAACGCGCTCATCGCGGACGTCAAGGTGATGCTCGTCGCCGCGCCGAACAGCAACGCGCCGGCGAACGCGATGCCGAGGCTGGGGGCGAGACTCATCCCCGCGATCACGACACCCTGCCCGAGCACCGCCCAGCGCACGGCCGCGACCGCGTCGGGTGCGACGATCCGCAGCAGCACCAGACCGGCCGCGGCGCCGATGCCGAACAGCAGGATGAGGACCGCGAACCCGGAATCGCCGGCGTGCATGACCTTCCGTACGAAGACGATGCCCGTGGAGAACAGCGTGCCGAGGCCGATCGCGGCGACGCCCGCCGGGACGATCAAGCGGCGGATGAGCGGCAGCTTGAACGCGCCGACGAACGACACCTCCTGCTCGCCGCGCTCCTCCGCGCGGGCGATCTTGCGGTCGCGCTCGTCGAGGAGCTTGATGCTGCGGATGGCGAGGAACGACACGACGAACGTCGCGGCGTCGATGAAGAACGCGACGGACGTGCCCGTCCGGCCCTTGCCGAGGAACATCGACACGATCCCGAAGATCCCGGCGCCGATCGGGATCGTCCCGTACGACGACGCGAGCGCGAGCCCGTTCGCGAGCTCGAGGTCCTCGTCCCCCGCGAGGTCGGGAATCGCCGAGTCGCGCGCGGGGAGGAACACGAGACCGGCGGCTTCGAGGACGAACGCCCAGACGTAGACCCACCACAGCGCGTGCAGCAGCGGGATGAGCGCGACGATGACGACCCGCGACGCGTCCATCGCCATCATCGTCCGCTTGCGGTGCCAGCGCTTCACGACGCGCGTCGTCAACGGTCCCGCGACCATCACCGGGAGAAGCCGGAGGACCAGCACGGCACCGACGGCGGTGGACGAGCCGCTGATGTCGAGCACCAGCGCCATCAACGCGATCGTCGCGAGCCAGTCGCCGACGCCCGAGACCGTCTGCCCGATCAGCAGCGCACGGAACCCGGGCCGGTTCCACAAGCGCTTCATGACGTCAACCGCCGGGCGCGCCTGGCGCGCCGCTCGCGCCGGGCGGTGGCGCGGGCAGGTCGGTCATGACCGCTCGGTACCCGGACGGGGGCGGCTCGAACCTCGCCGACCGTGTCACGCGCCCCCGGGCGCGTCGTCGTGCTCGCCCGCGATTGACGCCGCGACGCGGCGGGCCTCCGCGACCGGGACACCGGCGCGCGCGGCGACCCAGCACGAGATCGGTGCCGCCGTCCTCGCCGACGCGTGCGCGGCGACGCCCGCGAGCGCGAGCAGCCCGTCGACCTCCTCGGACGTGGGCGGCTCGACGCCGAGCGCGGCGGCGAAGCGGTCGATCCACTCACGGTCGTCCATGCCGTCTCCTGCAGCTCGTGTTCCGCCGCACGGCGATGGTGGGCACATCCCCGACGGCGGCAGCAGTGGTACCCGGGGGGACGTCAGACGAACCCGCAGAGCGACCCGCAACGAGACGACGGACGACCCGGGGCACAGGTGCTCGAGCGGGCCGCGCCCGAGCGCGCGCCCGGTTTCGTGCTGCAGCACATGCCGGGACGCGTACGCCGCGGCGTACGGTACGCGACCCGCGTGCTCGGTGGCCGGCTGCGTGCCGAGACCGTGCTCGTGCTCGCGCTCGTCCTCGCGCTCGACAGCGCCGACCGCGCGTCACTCGGCGCGCTGGCGCCGAGCATCAAGTCGGCGTTCCACATCTCGAACACGGACATCGGCATCCTCGCGTCGGCGTTCAGCGTCGTCGGCGGTGTCGCGACCGTGCCCGTCGGCGTCCTCACCGACCGCGTCCATCGCGTGCGACTGCTGGCGGGCAGCATCATGATCTGGAGCATCGCCATGGTCGCGACGGGTCTCTCCGTCACGTTCCTGATGCTCTTCGTCGCGCGGCTGTTCCTCGGTGTCGTCACCGCGACCGGCGGGCCGACGATCGCGTCGCTGACGGGCGACCTGTACCGACCCAACGAGCGCGGCCGGATCCTGTCGTGGATCCGCAGCGGTGAGCTGATCGGCGCGGGTGTCGGGTTCCTCCTCGCGGGTGGCGCGGCGGCCCTGTTCGGATGGCGGGGCGTCTTCATCGTCCTCGCCGTCATCGGGCTCCTCATCGCGCGCGGCGCGTACCGGCTGCCCGAGCCCGAGCGCGGCGCGCAGGGAGGTGCCGCGGCGGCGGACGAACCGGCGGAGGAGGGCCAGCGCGGCGACATCACCGGCCAGCTCGTCCACGAGGAGCACATCGAGCCCGACGAGCAGAACGTCGTCGCCGGCGACGACAAGGCGCAGCGGTCGCTGTGGTGGGCGATCAAGTACGTGCTGCGCGTGCGCACGAACGTGATCGTCATCCTCGCGAGCTCCGTCGGTGACTTCTTCTTCTCGGGGCTGCAGCTGTTCGCGGTCGAGTTCGCGGTGCACCAGTACGGCATCGGGAAGTACAGCGCGACCGCGCTCGTGCCGGTCGTCGGGATCGGCGCGCTCGCCGGCATGCTCGCGTCCGGCCGCGTCACCGACCGGCTGCTCGCCGACCGCCGTCTCACGGCGCGCATCTTCGTCAGCGCGTGGAGCTTCATCATCGGCGCGATCGTCCTCGTGCCCGGGTTCCTCAGCCACTCGCTGCTGGTCGCGATGCCGCTGTTCGTGATCGGCGGCGCGTGCCTCGCCGCGCCGAACCCGCCGCTGGACGCGGCCCGCCTCGACGTGATCGACCCCGAGCTGTGGGGACGGGCGGAGGGTGTGCGGACGCTGTTCCGCATCGCGGCGCAGGCGATCTCCCCGCTCGTGTTCGGCGTGCTGTCCGACACGCTCGCCGGCGGGCGCGCCGACGGGCTGCAGCTCGCGTTCCTCCTCATGACGCCGACGCTGCTCGCGAACGGCTGCATCCTGTTCTTCGCGCTGCGGACGTACCCGCGCGACGTCGCGTCCGCCCAGGCTTCGGCGGAGCTGACTCGGAAGCGGCGCGAACGCTCCCGCACCTCCTAGTCGCGTCGTCGCGACGCGTCCGGCCGCGAGCCGAGGGGAAATCCGGCCCGGATGTGGGGAAGACTCCCAGCACGGAACCGATGCGCGCGCGGACGGCGCGCGCCCGTCACGTCGACGACAGGGAGGCACCGTGGCCAGCGAGGGCTACCACGAGCCGATCGAGTGGCTCGACCAGCGGACGATCGAGCAGCACCGTGCGGTGCAGTCGGTCGTCGAGGAGCTGCAGGCGGTCGACTGGTACGACCAGCGCGTCAAGGCGACCGACGACGAGCCGCTGAAGCGAATCCTCGCCCACAACCGCGACGAGGAGAAGGAGCACGCCGCGATGGGTCTCGAGTGGTGGCGACGCCGCGACCCCGTGCTCGATGCGGCGCTGCGCACGTACCTGTTCACGGAGGGCGACATCGTCGCGGTCGAGCGGGAGGCCGAGGCGGAGAGCGTCGCCGGCGGCGGCGACGGACGGGGCGGGTCGAGCCGCGGCGACCTCGGTATCGGCAGCCTGCGCGAGGAGGCAATGCGATGAACCACCTGATGCGCGAGCTCGCGCCGATCTCGGATCCGGCCTGGGACGCGATCGACGAGGAGGCGTCGCGCGCGCTGAAGCACTACCTGAGCGCGCGCCGCCTGATCGACTTCTCGGGCCCGCACGGCTGGGAGCACTCCGCCACGAGCCTGGGGCGCGTCGAGCGCGTGGCCGACGCGCCGGGAGAGGGCGTCGAGGCGCGCGCGCGTCTCGTCCGGCCCCTCGTCGAGTTGCGCACGCCGTTCACGCTGAGCCGTGACGAGCTCGACGCGATCGACCGCGGCGCGCTCGGGCCCGACCTCGACGCGGTGACGGACGCGGCGCGCCGGTCCGCGCTCGCGGAGGACAAGGCCGTGTTCCACGGTTGGGCGGCCGGCGGGATCGAGGGGATCGTCGAGGCGTCGCCGCACGAGCCGCTCCCGATCAGCGACGAGTACGACGACTATCCGGGGACCGTGGCGCGCGCGATCGCGCGGCTTCGCGACGCCGGCGTGGAGGGCCCCTTCGCGATCGCGCTCGGGCCGCGCTGCTACACCGGGATCCTCGAGACGACGCACCACGGGGGCTACCCGGTGCTCGACCACATCCGGCTGATCCTCTCGGGCCCGATCGTCTGGGCACCGGCGGTCGACGGCGCGGTCGTCGTCAGCCAGCGGGGCGGCGACTTCGAGATCGTGTGCGGCGAGGACTTCTCGATCGGCTACCTGTCGCACGACGCGACCTCGGTGCAGCTCTACGTCGAGGAGAGCATGACGTTGCGCATCGCCGGCCCCGAGGCGGCCATACGGCTGCACTACCCGTCCTGATCGCGCGGTCGGCCCGGTAGCCTCGATGACGTGAGCATCCGCGACGGCCGCGTCGAGCAGAGCGTCCGGTCGCGCGCGGGCTGAGGCGATGCGCGTCTCTGGCCCCGGTGACGGACTGTTCCGCCACCGCGGCCTGATCGCCCTCGCCGTCGGGCTCTCGGTCCTCGAGTGCGGCATCCTCGTCCTCGTCGGGCCGCACGCGTCGCGGGGGCTCGCGCCGCAGGTGACCGCGCCGTCTCCGTTCGGCGCGTTCCACGACCTGCGCTGGCTGCTCGTGTACCACCGGTCGTGGTCGACGCTCGGGTTCGAGCTCGCCGCGCTGCTGGCGTTCCGCGGCGCGCTCGACGCGTTGCTGCTCCGTCTCGCGCGCCCGCCGGACGCCGAGTCCGTACCGTTCCGCACGTCGTTCGCGCACTGCGTCGGCTTCACGGCCGTCGCGCTGGTCGCGCTCGCGCCGTGGACGTTGCTCCTGTTCGCGCTCGCGATCATCCCGATCTCGTGGCTGTTCTTCGCGTCGATCCCGCCCGCGATCGCGACGGTCGTGCTCGTGCACCACGGGGCTGCGCGCGTCGGTTGGTGGCGCGCGCTCCCACCGCTGCGGACGAGCGCATGGATGCTCGCGACGTTCGCCGTCCTCACGCTGGGCTCGCTCGCGATCTCGCTCAGCCCGGTGTGGCCGCTCGCGCTCTTGTCCGCGGCGGCGACCGGACTGTTCAACGCATGGGCGTGGACCTCGATCGTCCGCGGCCTCGAGCACGCGCGTCCCGGTGAGCGCGCCGGGCTCGGCCGCGTGCGGCGGTGGGTTCCCGTCGCGCCCATCGCGCTCGCGTCGATCTTCGCGATCGTCGTCGGCGGCAGCGCGATCGGGTTCGCCGCGCACCAGCCCGCCGAGCCGAAGGCGGTCGCCGCGCTGGCGCCGTCCGGCCACGGTGCCCCGGTGCTCGTCGTGAGCGGCTTCGCGAGCCACTGGGACGGGTCGCCGGTCGACTTCCTCGGGCCGGGCTTCCGGGAGTGGCGCTTCTCGTACCGCGGTCTCGGCGCGGACGGCGAGCCTCTCGCGTACGGGTCGAACGACACGCAGCAGTCGCTCGCCGCGCTCGACCGTCTCATGGCGCAGCAGGTCGACGCGATCTCGCGCGCGACGGGTGAGCGCGTCGCGATCGTCGCCGAGAGCGAGGGGTCGCTCGTCGCGAAGACGTACGTGCTCGCGTACCGCGACGCGCCCGTGCGGTCGCTCGTGATGCTCAGCCCGCTCGTCCGTCCGGGGCGCGTGTACTACCCGGCCGAGGACACCGACGGTTGGGGCACGCTCACCGGTTGGGGTCTGCGCGGCGTGTCGCAGCTGCTGTCCGGCCTGTCGCCACTGGAGCTCTCACCCGACTCGCCTTTCGTCCGCGACGTCGACCAGCACGGCGCGGCGTTGCGCGACGCGCTCGCGTGCAGCGCGCCGGGGATCACCCAGTTCGCGTACGTCCCGCTCGCGGACGCGGTGTCCGCGCCGCTCGAGGACGAGCAGGACGTCGAGGACCCGGCCGGTCTGGGCAGCGTGCGCGTGCGCGTCGTGCCCGCGTTCCACGGCGGCCTGCTCGGCGACAAGACCGTCGAGCGGATGGTGCGCCAGGACCTCGAGGGCAACGCGCCGCGCACGGAGACGAGCTGGACGACGGCGGGCGCGATGATCCGCGGCGCGGCCGCCGCGTGGCAGGTCCCCGACCTGCCGGTCCAGCTGAACCCGGTCTGGCAGTCGACCGAGCACCCGGGCCTGGCGAGCCCGGTGCGATCCGCGCGTTGCGACGCCGTCCGGTCGGAGCTGCGCGCGATGGTCGGAGCCCCGTGACGCGCACGGGACGTGTGACGACTGCGCCGGTGTCGGCCGGGGACCGCGCCGGGAAGGATCGGGGTCCATGAACGCCGCGCTCGTCCTCGTGATCGCGTTGCTCGCCGGCGCGATCCCCTTCTCGGCGATCGTGGCGTGGGGCACGAAGCGTGTCGATCTTCGCGACTACGGCACCGGCACCGTGTCCGGCACCGGGTTGTTCAAGGTCGCGGGCGCCGGGCCGCTCGTGGTCGCCGGGATCCTGGACGTCGGGAAGGGCGCGCTCGGTCCGGCCCTCGCGGGCCACGGCCGTCCCGAGCTTGCCGCGGTCGCGGGCGGCATGGCCCTCGTCGGTCACAACTGGTCGCCGTTCCTCCGCGGCGCGGGCGGCCGTGGCTTCGCGCCGTCGCTCGGCGCGCTCTGCGTCCTGGGGTGGCCGGGCGCGGTGCTGCTGCTCGTCGCGCTGATCGTCGGCACCACGTTGCGCAAGACCGGCCTGATGGTGTTCCTCGCGATGGCCGCGCTCACGCCGTTGCTCGGCGGTCTGTACGGCGTTCACGGGGTGTGGACGGGTCTCGCGCTCGCCGTCCCGATGTACGCCAAGCGGCTCGCGGGCAACCGTCCCCCCGAGCACCGGGACGCGCGCACGTACGGGCGCCGGCTGCTGTTCGACCACGACGGCCCCGAGTCGAGCGCGGAGCCGACGACGCAACCGCCGCCGGCGTCGTCCCCCCGTGGCGGGGCCGGCGGGACGACGCAGCCGTGCGCCGGTGACCCCGTCGCGGGCGGGTACCGTGCTGCGAGCGCCCCGGTCGACCCGCCCCGGCCCGGTGGCGGCGGACACGCGGGGCGGAGGGAGCCTTCGGCGTGAGTCCCGTCTCGATCGTGACCGACAGCGCGGCGGCGCTGCCTCCCGAGCTCGTCGACCAGTACCGCATCACGGTCGTCCCGATGTGGCTCGACCTCGGCGAGCGTCACGTCCACGACGACGAGCTGTCGATCGAGGAGGTCCTCCGCTACGACGAGGTCTCGACGTCGGGCCCGACGCCGGGCGAGTTCGCGGAGGCGATTCGGGGCCGCATGTCCGACGACGGCGTGCTCGTGCTCACGATCGCGGCCACGATGAGCTCGACGTTCGGCGCCGCGCAGACGGGCGCGGAGACGGTCGACGGGCGGGTCGCGGTCCTCGACACGTCGACCGCCGCCGGCGCGCAGGGGCTCGTCGTGCTGGCCGCGGCCCGGGCGGCGGACGCGGGCGGGACGCTCGACGACGTGGAGCGCGCCGCGGCGAAGGCGATCGAGGGCGTCCGGCTCGTCGCCATGGTCTCGGACCTCGACCATCTCGTCCGTAGCGGCCGCGTCCCCGAGGTGGCGGGCTGGGCGGGGCGGCGGCTCGGGATCCGGCCGCTGTTCGAGTTCCGCGACGGCAAGCCGCACCGGCTGCGCCCCGCGTTCAGCGTCGACGCCGCCAAGGACCGCATGGTCGCGCTGCTCCGTCGCTCCGCCGTGCCCGACGCCAAGCTCCACGTCGCCGCGCTGCACGCGCAGGCGCCCGAGGAGGCACGCGAGCTGCTCGGCCGGGTCGAGGCGGAGCAGTCACCGGCGACGTCGTTCGTCGGGCGGTTCGGCTCCGTGATGGTCGCCCACACCGGCCCGGGGCTCGCGGGCCTCGCCTGGTGGTGGGAGCGCTGACACCTTGTGTGGATCTGCCTCCCAGGAGGTGACGGATCCTCACATCCTCACGAGTGAGGGACGCTACGCGGGCAGCTGCTCCAGCGCGAGCTGCTCCTCGAGCACCCAGTCGACGGCGCGGACGATCGCGGGTACCGCGGCCACGTCGTAGGCATGGCCCATGGCGGGGACCATCTCGACGTGGCGGGCGTCGTTCGACGCCGCGAAGAGCTCGTACACGTCGCCGGGCGGGATGAACCGGTCGCGCTCGCCGTGGACGAAGGCGATCGGGACGTGGACGTGCTCGACGAGCTCGACGGGAGGCTCGGGCGTCACCCACGTCGACGACAGCCGCACGCGCAGGTGCCGGCGGGCGAGGAGCCGGCCGAGCCGGGTCCGGGTCAGGCCGGCCGCGAGGATCGCCCGCGCATTGCGGGGCAGACGCCACCGCGCCGGGCAGCTCACCGCGACCACGCCGGTGAGCCCGTTCTCCGCGTGCTCGCTCGCGGCGTAGCGCACCGCGGCGATCGCGCCCATCGACGCACCCACGACGAGCACCTGGTCGCACCGCTCCCGGGCGATCTCGACGGCCGCGGCGACGTCGTGCTCCTCGAGGTCCCCGAGCGTGCAGGAGCCACCCGACCGGCCGTGCCCGCGGGCGTCGTACGCGATGACGTCCAGGCCGTGCTCGTGCAGCGCCTCGGCGACCGCGACGACGGGCGGGTGCTCGCAGGTGGCCGCGAACCCGTGCACGAGGACGACCGCGGCCCGCGCCGACTCGGCCTCCCAGCGCCGGCCCGCGAGGGACACGCGGTCCGACGTCAGGAGCCGGGCGCCGGATGTCCGCAGCCTCATCGGCCGCACAGGGGACGCGTCATCCGGCCACCGGCAGCGCCGCGGGCTCGGGCGCACGGTGGCCGTGCTCGTGCAGGAGGCGGTGGAACCACCAGGTGGACAGGGCGATCGCCCCGCCGGTGAGGAACCAGGACGCGCCCGTCTTGGCGACGTAGAACGTCCCGACCGACTGGCTGAACAGCAGCCACAGCGCGATCGCCGCGTTGGTGAGGCCGATGAAGGCCCACAGCAGCGAGACGCGCTTGAAGAACCGGCCGACGTGGTCCTCGGCGAGTAGCCACGCCGGGAGCGGGCAGAAGTCCTTGGCGAGGCGCTGGGCGAGCGGCTGGCCCAGCGGGACCGACAGCAGGAATGCGCCCGCGATGAGCACCTGCCCGAGCGTCGGCTGCAGGAAGTAGATGACGACGCTGTGCGTCGCGAACGACACGGCCGTGCGCGCCGTCATCGTGATCGCGCTCAGCATCAGGATCCCGGGGACCCGGCTGCCGGTCAGCAGGCGCCGGATGACCGCGCCGTACGTCCAGCAGACGCCGACGAGCACCGCGCCCCACACGCCGACCACGCGCAGGAGGATCAGGAACAGGACCAGCGGGACGATCGTGCTCTCGACCAGGTGCGGCAGGGCATGGCGGGCGAGAACACGCAGTCGAGGGATCTCGAAGTGCTGCGACATGGCTCCTGCAGACGAGTGGCCGAACGGGATGTTCGCACATTCGGGACCTGACGGTGCGTCGCCCTCGAGTGTTCCCGTCCGTGCACCCGTCATATCGGCGGAGTGCCCGATTGCTTGAGCGGGTGCAGCCGTGGTGAGTGGCGACGGACGGGTGCAGCGTACCGGCGCCGCGCCGCATTCCTCACAGCGGAACGCGAGGACTTTGGTCCCTTCTCCGTGAACTTCCGGTAAGTGGTTCGACGCTCAACGACCGCGCGCTCGCGTGCGGTTCGCGGACTGTATCGCCTCACGATGCAATGCGACAGGGGCCGTGTGGGTACTCCCCTGACGCGACCGCGCGCCGCTCGGCGCGCCACCTGGACGAGAGCGAGGGGATCACCGTGGCGAAGCAGAAGGTCGGAGACGCGATCATCGAGCGCCTGCAGGAGTGGGGCGTCGAGCTGATCTTCGGGTACCCCGGCGACGGGTTCAACGGCATCCTCGGCGCGCTCAACCGCGCGGGCAACACGCCGCGCTTCATCCAGGCGCGTCACGAAGAGATGGCCGCGTTCGAAGCGGTCGGCTACGCGAAGTTCAGCGGGCGCATCGGCGTGTGCATGGCGACGTCGGGGCCCGGTGCGATCCATCTCCTCAACGGCCTCTACGACGCGAAGCTCGACCACGTTCCTGTCGTCGCGATCGTCGGGCAGACGGCGCGCACCGCGCTCGGCGGGAGCTACCAGCAGGAGGTCGACCTGCAGACGTTGTTCAAGGACGTCTGCCACGAGTACGTGCAGCAGGCCGCCACGCCGCAGCAGTTCCCGATGCTCATCGACCGCGCGATGCGCATCGCGTACTCGGAGCACACGCCGACGTGCGTCATCGTGCCCGCCGACCTGCAGGAGGTCGAGTACACGCCGCCCGAGCACAAGTTCAAGATGGTGCCCGGCAGTCTGGGCATCAAGCGACCCGAAGTGGTCGCGCCCGAGGACGAGATCCGGCGCGCGGCGGAGGTGCTCAACGCCGGATCGAAGGTCGCGATCCTCGTCGGCCAGGGCGCGCGCGGCGCGAAGCAAGAGGTGCTCGAGGTCGCGGACGTGCTGGGCGCGGGCATCGCGAAGGCGTTGCTCGGAAAGGACGTGCTGCCCGACGACAACCCGATCGTCACCGGATCGATCGGGTTGCTCGGGACGCGCCCGAGCTACGAGATGATGATGGGCTGCGACACGCTGTTGATGGTCGGGTCGAGCTTCCCCTACAGCCAGTTCCTTCCCGACTTCGGGCAGGCGCGCGGCGTGCAGATCGACATCGACCCGAAGATGATCGGGATCCGCTACCCGATGGAGGTCAACCTCGTCGGCGACGCGCGCGCGACGTTGCGACGCCTCGTGCCGATGCTCGAGCGCAAGAGCGACCGCTCGTGGCAGGAGGACATCAAGTCCGGCATCGCGCGTTGGTGGGAGGTCGTCGAGGCGCGCGCCATGGTGGACGCGAAGCCAGTCAACCCGCAACGCGTCTACTGGGAGCTGTCGCCGCGCCTGCCCGACGACGTCATCATCGCGTCGGACTCGGGCTCGTCCGCGAACTGGTACGCGCGCGACCTGAAGCTGCGCGGCGACATGCGCGGCTCGCTGTCGGGGACGCTCGCGACGATGGGCCCGGGCGTCCCGTACGCGATCGGCGCGAAGTTCGCTCACCCACAGCGTCCCGCGCTCGCCTGCGTGGGTGACGGCGCGATGCAGATGAACGGCATGGCCGAGCTCGCGACGATCGCCAAGTACTGGCGGGACTGGACCGACCCGCGGCTCATCGTGCTCGTGCTCTGCAACGGTGACCTCAACCAGGTGACCTGGGAGATGCGCGCGGAGTCGGGTGACCCGAAGTACGACGCGTCACAGCAGCTGCCGGACGTCAGCTTCTCGAGGTTCGCGGAGCAGATCGGGCTGCGCGGGCTGCGGATCGACGAGCCGAACCAGATCGCGTCGGTGCTCGACGAGGCGTTCGCGTCCGACCGGCCCGTCGTGATCGACGCCGTGACCGACCCGAACATCCCGCCGATCCCGCCCCACGCGACCTGGGAGCAGTCGCGCAAGATGATCACCGCGCTCATCAACGGTGACCCCGACACGCGCGACATCATCAAACGAGGCTTCATGGAGAAGGCGCAGGACTTCCTGCCGCACTGACGGACGTGGCCGGGGTGCGCGCGTCGGACGCGGTCCCGATCGAGGGGCTCGACGTCCACTGCTACACGATTCCCACCGACTCGCCGGAGTCGGACGGGACGCTGGCGTGGGACTCGACGACGATCGTGGTCGTCGAGGCCCACGCCGGCGGCAGGACCGGGCTCGGCTACACGTACGCGGCCGCGGCGGCAGGCGACGTCGTCCACGGCAAGCTCGCCGACGTCGTCACGCACCGCGACGCGCTGGACGTCGGCGCCTGCTGGTCCGCGATGCGCGAGGCGATCCGCAACCTCGGCGGCTCGGGTGTCGTCGCGAACGCGATCTCAGCGGTCGACGTCGCGCTGTGGGATCTCAAGGCCCGCTTGCTCGACGTGCCGCTCGTCGTCGCGCTCGACGCGTGCCACGAGGTCACGCCGATCTACGGCAGCGGCGGCTTCACGTCCTACTCGATGGAGCAGCTCGCGGATCAGCTGCGCGGCTGGGTCGACGCCGGCATCCCGCGCGTGAAGATGAAGGTCGGACGCCATCCCGACCACGACGGCGAGCGCCTCCGCGTCGCGCTCGACGCGATCGGGCCGCGCACACAGCTGTTCGTCGACGCCAACGGCGCGCTCAGCCGCAAGCAGGCGCTCGCGTGGGCGGTCCGTTACGCGGACGCCGGCGTGACGTGGTTCGAGGAGCCAGTCTCGTCGGACGACCTCGAGGGCCTGCACCTCCTGCGCGACGCGGGACCGCCCGGCCTCGACATCGCGGCCGGCGAGTACGGCTACACGCTCCCCTACTTCCAGCAGATGCTCGACGCCGGCGCCGTCGACTGCCTCCAGGCCGACGTGACGCGTTGCGGCGGCATCACGCCGTTCCTGCGCGTCGGCGCGCTCTGTGACGCGCGCACGATGGACCTCTCCGCGCACTGCGCGCCGCAGGTCTCCGCGCACGCGTGCACGGCGATCTGGCACCTCCGCCACCTCGAGTACTTCCACGACCACGTCCGCATCGAGTCGATGCTGTTCGACGGTGTGCTCGAGCCCGAGCCGGGCGGGTTCCTGCGCCCCGACCGCAGCCGCCCGGGCCTCGGCCTCGAGCTGAAGCACGCCGATGCGCAGCGGTGGGCCGCGTGAACAGGTACAACGCGCACCCCAACGCGGAGGGCGTGGACGTCGAGTCGTTGGCGCGCGCGCTCACCGAGCGCGTGCGCGGCGAGGTCCGCTTCGACGCCGGCAGTCGCGGCGCGTACTCGACGGACTCGTCGAACTTCCGGCAGCCGCCCATCGGTGTCGTCGTGCCGCGTGACGTCGACGACGCCGTCGCGGCCGTCGCGACGTGTCGCGAGCACGGCGCGCCGATCACGCACCGCGGTGGCGGCACGAGCCTCGCAGGGCAGACGACCAACGTCGCGGTGATCGTCGACTGGTCGAAGTACCTGCATCGCGTCGTCGAGATCGACCCCGTCGAAGGGACCGCGCGCGTCGAGCCGGGTTGCGTGCTCGACAACCTGCGCCGGCGGGCGGGCGAGCACGACCTCACGTTCGGGCCGGACCCCGCGACGCACAACCGCTGCACGCTCGGCGGCATGATCGGCAACGACTCGTGCGGCACGCACTCGCTCATGGCCGGCCGCACCGCCGACAACGTCGAGTCGCTCGACGTCCTGCTCTACGACGGCACGCGCCTGACCGTCGGCCCCACGAGCGACGAGGAGATCGAGCGCATCGTCGCGGGCGGCGGCCGGCGGGGCGAGATCTACGGCGCGCTGCGCGCGCTGCGCGACCGCCACGCGGACGCGATCCGGGCCCGCTATCCCGACATCCCCCGGCGGGTGTCGGGCTACAACCTCGACGAGCTGCTCCCCGAACGCGGCTTCAACGTCGCACGCGCGCTCGTCGGCAGCGAGGGCACCTGCGTCACGGTGCTCGGCGCGACGTTGCGCCTCGTGCCGGCGCGGGCGAAGCGCGCGCTCGTCGTGCTCGGCTACCCGGATGCGGGCGCGGCCGGCGACCACGTGCCGATGATCCTCGAGCACGGGCCGATCGGCCTCGAGGGCTTCGACGACCGGCTCGTCCAGTTCCTGCGCCAGAAAGGGTTGCGGACCGACGACATCCCGCTGCTCCCCGAAGGCAACGCGTTCCTGCTCGTGGAGTTCGGTGCCGAGTCGCAGGACGACGCCGACGCGCAGGCGAAGACGTTCATGGACGAGATCGGCCGCGTCGCGGACGCGCCCGACGTCGCGTTCTTCGACGACCCTGCGCAGGAGCAGAAGGTGTGGGAGGTCCGGGAATCGGGGCTCGGCGCGACGGCGCTCGTACCGGGTCACCCCCGCACGTGGCCGGGATGGGAGGACGCCGCCGTGCCCCCCGAGCGGATCGGCGAGTACCTGCGCTCGTTCCGCTCGCTGTGCGCGCGGCACGGCTACGACGTCGCGCTCTACGGCCACTTCGGTCAGGGATGCGTGCACACGCGCATCGACTTCGACCTCGTGACCAAGACCGGGGTCGACGCCTACGACGCGTTCCTCGAGGACGCCGCGGAGCTCGTCGTGTCGATGGGCGGGTCGCTGTCGGGTGAGCACGGCGACGGGCAGCAGCGCGGACCGCTGCTCGAGAAGATGTTCGGCGGCGACCTCGTCGACGCGTTCCGCCGGTTCAAGGCGATCTGGGACCCCGACGACCGCATGAACCCGGGGAAGGTCGTCGACCCCGTGCGCGCGTTCGGCACGACCGAGAACCTCCGCCTCGGAACGTCGTACGCACCGGCGACGCCCGCAACGATCTTCCGGTTCCCCGACGACTCGGGCGCGTTCGAGCAGGCCGCGAACCGCTGCGTCGGCGTCGGCAAGTGCCGCCGGGGCGACGGCGGGACGATGTGCCCCAGCTACATGGTGACCCGCGAGGAGGAGCACTCGACCCGCGGCCGCGCGCGGCTGCTGTTCGAGATGCTCGACGGCGAGGTGGTCGGCGACGGCTGGCGGAGCGACGCGGTGCGCGATGCGCTCGACCTGTGCCTCGCGTGCAAGGGCTGCAAGGCCGACTGCCCCGTCAACGTCGACATGGCGACGTACAAGGCGGAGTTCCTCGCGCACTACTACAAGGGCCGGCTCCGGCCGCGGCCTGCGTACGCGATGGGTCTCGTCATGTACCACGCGCGTCTGGCGTCGAAGATGCCCGGCATCGCGAACGGGGCGCTCCACGCGCCCGGCATCTCGTCGGTGCTGAAGCGCGCCGCCGGGCTCACGACGCGGCGCCCCGCGCCGCGGTTCGCGCGCGAGACCTTCCGGGACTGGTTCGCGCGACGACCGCGCCGCAACGCGGGCATGCCGCCCGTCGTCCTCTTCCCCGACACGTTCACGAACTTCCTCGAGCCCGACGTCGGACGGGCGACGGTCGACGTCGCCGAGGCCGCCGGCTTCGAGGTGACGATCCCACACCGGGTCCTCTGCTGCGGTCGGCCGCTGTTCGACTACGGGATGCTCACGACCGCCAAGCACCTGTTCCGCCAGGTCCTGCGCACGCTGCGGGCCGAGATCGAGGCCGGGCTGCCCGTCGTCGTGCCCGAGCCGAGCTGCTGCGCGTCGTTCCGCGACGAGCTGCTGGGGCTGTTCCCACACGACCGCGACGCGCAGCGACTCGCGCGGCAGACGGTCACGCTCGACGAGCTGCTCGACCGCTACGCGCCGCGTTGGGACGTGCCGCGCGTCGACCGTCCGGTCCTCGTGCAGACGCACTGCCACCAGCACGCCGTGCTGGACGCGGGCGCGCAACGGCGTGTGCTCGCGCGCGCCGAGGCCGCCGTGACCGCACCCGACGCCGGGTGCTGCGGGTTGGCGGGCTCGTTCGGGTTCGAGGCGGCGAAGTACGACGTCTCGATCGCGTGCGGCGAACGCGCGCTGTTCCCGGCGGTGCGTGACGCCAGCGCGGAGACGGTCGTCCTCGCCGACGGCTTCAGCTGCCGGACGCAGATCGCGGACGGCACCGGGAGGCAGGCGCTGCACCTCGCGCAGCTGCTGCGCGCCGGTCTGCCGTCGGTTGGACCAACGGGAAGCCGGGTACCCCAGACACGATGATGCTGCTGCGCACACGGAGGAAGACCGAGCACACGCTCGAGGAGCTCATCCGCAACGTGGAGCACGGGCGGTTCGAGCGCACGCTGTCGGGACTCACCGCCGTCGGCGCGCTGGTCACCGCGGGCGAGATCTGGCTCGAGCACGACCGCGCCAGCTTCGGCAACAAGATGATGTGGTGGCCGGTCGTGATCACGCCGGCGGCCGCGGCCGCGGGCGTCGCCGGCGTGTTCAGCAAGCGGATGGCGAAGACGGCGTTGCCGATCGCATCGGCGGTCGTCCTGGCCAACAGCTTGCAGGGCCAGTACCTCCACCTCCGCGGGATCGCGCAGCGGCCCGGCGGGTGGCGTCTCGCGCGCTACAACGCGGAGATGGGGCCGCCGCTGTTCGCGCCGTTGCTCGTGTCGCTCGTCGGGGGGATGGGCCTCGTCGCCGCGATCCTCCGCCGCGAGCGCTTCCGCAGAACGTGACGACGAAGCGCGGCGACACGGGTCCCACGCCCGGCGGGCGCGGCCGCTTCGACGGCTACGACGTCCTGCGCGAGGTGCACCGCTGGGACGACGAGACGAAGGGCGTCGTGCTCGCGCGCCTCGGTCCCGTGCCCGCGGTGTCGTTCTTCGACGTGCGCGAGGAGGCCGCCGCACGCGCGCTGCTCGACCGCCTGCTGTCGCAGGACGCCGAGCCCCGCATCCCGGTGCTCGAGATGGTGGACGCGCGCCTCGCGAACCACGTCGGCGACGGTTGGCGTCACGAGGACATGCCCGAGGACTGGGACGCGTGGAAGCAGTCGCTCGCGGCGCTCGACAAGGAGTCGGACCTCGTCCACGGCAAGCGCTTCTGCGAGCTCGACGCCAACTACCAGAAGGCGATCATCGAGTCGATCCAGAACATGAAGGGCGACTGGCACGGCCTGCCCGCCAAGCACGTGTTCGAGCTGTGGGTGCGCTACGCGCTGACCGCGTTCTACTCACACCCGTGGTCGTGGAACGAGATCGGGTTCGGCGGCCCCGCGTACCCGCGGGGCTACAAGAACCTCGGGATCGACAAGCGCGAGCCGTGGGAGGTCCCCGAGCGCGACGCGCACGACCCGGTGCCGTGGGCGCAGCGCGTGAAGGCCGCGCAGGACGCGCACCGGTCCGGGAGCCCGGGACCGTCGGGGACGCTGCCCGACAACGAGTTCGACGAAGGCCGCGGTGGGCGCGACGTCCACGAGGACGCGTGATGCGACGGTTCGGCTCCGAGGCACGCGTCCGCGAGCGCAACGAGTCGGCGTGGTTGCTGCCCGCGGAGGGCGACGTGCACACGAACCACGCGCTGCGCCGTGACATGTGTACGTACGACCTCGACGAGGAGGTCGACGTCGTGATCGTCGGGTGCGGCGCGGGCGGCGGCACGCTCGCGCAACGGCTCGCGCGCAAGGGGTGGAAGGTCGTCGTCTTCGACGCGGGGCCGTGGTGGGACCCCGACCGCGACTGGGTGAGCGACGAGCACGGCTCGCACCACATCTACTGGACCGAGCCGCGCGTCATCGGCGGCGGCGACCCCGTCAAGCTCGGCAACAACAACTCGGGGCGTGGCGTCGGCGGCTCGATGGTCCACTTCGCGGGCTACACGCCGCGGTTGCACCCCTCCGACTTCCGCACCTACTCGCTCGACGGCGTCGGACAGGACTGGCCGATCGCCTACGAGGACGTCGAGCCCTACTACGAGGACATCGAGGCCGAGCTCCCCGTCGCGGGCGAGTACTGGCCGTGGGGCAAGCCGCACCGCTACCCGCAGTCACCGCACACGATCGGCGGCAACGGCATGGCGTTCCTGCGCGGTGCAGGGAAGGCGGGCATCGAGGTGCGCGTCGGACCGGTCGCGATCTCGAACGGCCGCTTCGGCCACCGCGGCCACTGCATCTACCGCGGGTTCTGCCTCCAGGGTTGCAAGGTCAA
Organism: Acidimicrobiia bacterium; assembly: GCA_035651955.1. Classification (NCBI taxonomy): domain Bacteria; kingdom Bacillati; phylum Actinomycetota; class Acidimicrobiia; species Acidimicrobiia bacterium. Next base: position 4,768 of record DASRES010000025.1, on the reverse strand, counting down.
CGCGAAGGCGTCGCCGCTCATCACGCACGTGCCCGACGCGCTCGCGCACGGCGCGGAGATCCGCCCCAGCTGCATGGTGTCGCGTGTGCTCGTCGACGCGCGCGGCCGCGCCACGGGCGTGGAGTACTTCCACGACGGCGTGGAGCACCGTCAGCGCGCGAAGGTCGTCGCGGTCGCGGGCTACTCCATCGAGACGCCGCGCCTGTTGCTCAACAGCGCGTGCTCGTTGTTCCCCGACGGGTTGTGCAACGACCACGGCTACGTCGGGCGGTACCTGATGGTGCAGGGCGCGCCGCAGACCGCCGGTCGCTACGACGAGGAGATCCGCCAGTACAAGGCGCCGCCGCCCGAGGTGTCGACCGAGCAGTTCTACGAGACCGACCCGACCAAGCCGTACAAGCGTGGGTTCTCGATCCAGTGCGTCTCGCCGCTGCCGATCGTGTGGGCCGAGCACGTGGCCGCACAGGGGTACTGGGGCGAGGTCCTGCGGGAGTACATGCGCGACTACGTGCACTGGTCGGTCTTCGGCGCGCTCTGCGAGCTCCTCCCCCGCTACGAGAACAGCGTCACGCTCGCGGACGAGCGCGACCGCCACGGCCTGCCCGTCGCGAAGTTCGACTACACGATGGGCGAGAACGACCACCAGCTGATCGAGGCCGCCACGCACGTGATGGAGGACATCCATCACGGCGCGGGCGCGGCGGAGGCGATCACGATCCAGCGGTACGCGCACCTCGTCGGCGGCTGCCGGATGGCCGCGACCGAGCGCGAGGGCGTCGTCGACGGCGACCTTCGCTCGTTCGCGATCCCCAACCTCTACATCACCGACGGCAGCGTCTTCCCGACCCAGGGCAGCGCGAACCCGGCGCTCACGATCATGGCGCTCGCCGCGCGCGCGGCCGACAGGATGCGCGCCCCGTGAGCACGGCGATCGCGGACGGAATGGCGCGCGGCGTCGATCTGCTGGAAGCTCGCGTCCGGCTCTGGAACAGGCTGCGAAGGGAGACCTCGTGAGCGTGACCGACTCGCTGCGGGAGACGTTGCACCGGATCGAGAACACGCCCGCGCTCGACTCGGCGGGCAAGGCGCTGCAGGCGGCCGCGGGGCCCCTCACGCGCTCGGACACGACGAAGAGCGCGCTCTCGGGCACATGGCTCGGCCACCGCCTGCACCCGCTCCTCACGGACGTCCCGATCGGCGCGTGGGCGAGCGCGGCGTTCCTCGACGTCTTCGGCGGGCGGCACTCGAGCAAGGCCGCGCGCCGTCTCGTCGGCATCGGGATCCTCGCCGCGCTCCCGACCGCGGCCGCCGGCCTGTCCGACTGGGAGGACACCTACGGTGGCGAGCAGCGGATCGCGACCACCCACGCGCTCGTCAACGCGACCGGTCTGACACTGCAGCTGTTGTCGTGGCGCGCGCGCGGCAAGGGTCACGGGCTGCGCGGACGGATGTTCAGCGCGCTCGCGCTCGGCGCGGTCGTCGCGGGCGGCTACCTCGGCGGCCACCTCGTCTACAACATGCGCGCCGGTGTCGACGTCGAGCAGGGCCCGCTCGACCCGGGCGACTGGCACGACGCGGTCGCGATGGACGAGCTCGTGGACGAGCACCCGCACACCGCGACCGTCGACGGAGCGTCCGTCGTGCTCGTGCGCCGCGGGACGAACGTGTACGCGCTCTCGGCGACGTGCTCGCACGCCGGCGGACCGCTCGGCGAGGGCAAGGTCGAGGGCAACGTCATCCAGTGTCCGTGGCACGGCAGCCGGTTCCGGCTCGGTGACGGGTCGATCGCGCGCGGCCCGGCCGTGACGCCGCAGTGCGCGTACGAGACGCGTGTGACGGACGGGAAGGTCCAGGTACGGCTGCGCGCGCGTGAGGAGCGTGGCGTCGACCTGACCGTCGTCTGACGCAACGGCGTTCCGCGGCGCCAATCCCGATCCGGCCCGCGCTCGTAACTACGCCCCGGTGTGGCGCTCGTGGCACCGCTCTGCGGATCTGCGGAGGGGTGCGCGGCCGGCGCGGTGTGCTGCCCGAGCCCAGGACCGGAGCGACTCGCTCAGCTGCGAGAAAGGAACGCCGATGACCAGCTTCCGCACGCGGCGCGACCGCGCCCGCGGTGCACCGCCTGCACGCACGCGACGACGACTGCTCGGCGGCGCAGTCGCGCTCGCCGCGACCGCGGTGACCGCGCTCGCAACCGTCGCCCCCGCCGGCGCGGCGACGAACGCCTTCATCGACCGCTTCCCGAACACGACCACGGTGGGCTCGACCGTGCCCGCCAACGGTGACGTGAACCCGTACGGGCTCGTCGTCGTGCCCGAGACGACCGGCCGTCTCGTGGCGGGCGACGGGCTGGTGAGCAACTTCAACGACAGCGCGAACCAGCAGGGCACCGGAACCACGATCGTCGAGCTCGACCGGCACGGTACGCAGCAGCTGTTCGCGCAGATCGACGCGTCGAAGCTGCCGGGCCCGTGCCCGGGCGGTGTCGGGCTCACGACCGCGCTCACCGTGCTGCCCGGTGGGTGGGTCGTCGTCGGCAGCCTTCCCACGACCGACGGCACCGCGGCGACCGCGAAGGCGGGTTGCCTGCTCGTGCTCGACCGGTTCGGTCACGTCGCCGAGACGTGGTCGGGCGGGCCGATCAACGGCCCGTGGGACATGACGTCGCGTGTCGAGGGTGACAACGCGCAGCTGTTCGTCACGAACGTGCTCAACGGGACGGTCGCTGCGAACGGCGCGACGGTGAACGGCGGGACGGTCGTGCGCATCGACGTCGACGTCGACCACGGACGGATGCCGCGCGTCGAGTCCGAGCGCGTCATCGCACGCGGGTTCGCCGAGCACACCGACCCGGCTGCGCTCGTCGTCGGCCCGACCGGCGTGGCGCTGGGCGAGGGCGGCACGTTGTTCGTGGCCGACACCGCGTCCAACCGGATCGCGGCGGTCGCCGACGCGACCGACCGCGACACCGCCGCGATGAACGGCGGTCGGACCGTCTCGCAGGGCGGCGCGCTCAACGCACCGCTCGGCATGACGCTCGCACCCGACGGTCACATCCTGACGGTGAACGGCGGCGACGGGAACATCGTCGAGACCACTCCTCACGGCAGGCAGGTCGCGACGAAGCTGCTCGACTCGTCGGGGAGCCCGCCCGGCGCGGGCGCGCTGTTCGGTGTGACGCGCACGCCCGGTGAGCGCGGCGTGCTCTACGTCGACGACGCGACGAACACGCTGAACCTGCTCCACTGAGCACGGCACGACGGGGGACGCGCGCGCGTCGGCGCGCGTCCCCACGCGCGTCGTCGCCGCCGTTCCCGATCAGGCGGCGCGTTGGCGGCGAGCCGGCTGCGTTCCGAGCACCATCGTCTCGATGCGATGGCTGACCCGGACCCAGTGCCACAGACGGCCGGCCAGCACGACGAGGAGGCCGCCCGCGGCCACGACCGCGGCGCCCATGGCGTGCGTGACGACCACCGTTCCCTGGGCGGAGTGCGCGGCGACGACGGCAGCACCCGACAGCACGGCGACGGCGGCGCCGAGCAACGACAGCTCGTTCGGGCACTGGCGGTGGAGGCCCCACGCCTCCCACGCCTCGGCGCCGCCCCGGACCGCGCCCCAGGCCACGACCAGCGCCAGGAGCGACAACGCGCCGATCCCGGGCCACGCGAGGGCGACCAGCCCGGCCGCGAGTCCGGTCGCCGCGTCGAGCCGCAACGGCCAGGTGTCGTGCCCCGCCGCGCTCACGGCCACCGCGGCGGCGACCGTCCCGTCGAGCACCGCGAAGCCGCCGAACGCGACCGCGACGAGCGCGACCGTCATCGAGCGCTGCGTGAGGAGCACGGCGCCGAGCGCGACGGCCACCGCCCCTCGGAGCAGGACCAACCACCATGTCCGTGTGAGAACCCCGTACATCTCGGCCCTCGTCCGTCGTGGCACCGCGCTTGCACTCTCGTGCGGACCTGTACCCGCCGGGAGGACACCCGACACGACGTGACGCTCGGGCGCGTCAGAGCTCGAACCAGACCACCTTGCTGCGGTCGTGGCGGTCGACGCCCCAGCGCTGCGCCATGCCGTCGACGAGACGGAGGCCGAATCCGGGCCGCTCGCGCGCGTCGACGAGGATCGGGTCCGAGTCGCGGTCGGCGTCCTCGACCTCGACGCGCACGTGGTCGGGCGCCGTCATGACGCGCACCTCGAACTCGGTGCGAGCGTGACGGATCGCGTTGCCGACGAGCTCGGCGACCAGGATCTCCGCGACCCGATCGTCGTGCGCGCCACGCGCGGCCAACGTCTCACGCACGAACTCCCGCGCGGCCCGGGCACTCGACCGGTCGGGCCGGTACGTCCGTGCGTCGCCGGCTGATGGAGGGTGCGCGACGATCGCCACGGCGCACGACGTACCCACCCGCTCGTACGGGGACACGTCGACGCGTGCGTCACCACCGCGCGTGACACACGTCGCGCGTCAACATGGCGCGATGGCAGCAGGCGACGTCGACCACGAGCCGCGCGACGACGAGGTGACCGCCTCGACGTCGGTCGGCTCGATCCGCTCGATCGGGTCCGCGGGATCGATCCTGTCGATCGGGTCCGCGGGGTCCATCCTGTCGATCGGGTCCGCCGGATCGATCCTCGCCATCGGCTCCGCGGGCTCCATGCTCTCGATCGGATCGCGCGCGTCGGCCCTGTCGATCGGGTCGCTGCGTTCGGTCCTGTCGATCGGGTCCCGCGAGTCGATCCGCTCGATCGGTCGGACACGCGCCGTCGA
>DASRES010000024.1 GCA_035651955.1 Acidimicrobiia bacterium | reverse complement strand
CCGGCGTGGGCGAGCGGACCCGTGAAGGCACCGACCTCTGGCTCGAAATGCGTGAGTCCGGCGTGATGGAGAAGGCCGCGTTGGTGTACGGGCAGATGGACGAGCCGCCCGGGGTCCGGCTCCGGGTGGGGCTGGCCGCTCTCACCATGGCCGAGTACTTCCGCGACGTGCAGAACCAGGACGTGCTCCTGTTCGTCGACAACATCTTCCGGTTCGTGCAGGCGGGCTCCGAGGTGTCGACCCTGCTCGGACGGATGCCGTCCGCCGTGGGGTACCAGCCGACGCTGGCCGACGAGATGGGCGAGCTGCAGGAGCGGATCACCTCGACCAGAGGTCGGTCGATCACCTCGGTCCAGGCTGTGTACGTGCCGGCCGACGACTACACCGACCCGGCACCGTTCACGACGTTCACCCACCTCGACGCGACCACCGAGCTCGCACGCGAGATCGCCGCGCTCGGCATCTACCCGGCCGTCGACCCGCTCGCGTCGACGTCGACGATCCTCGCGCCCGAGGTCGTCGGCGACCGCCACTACCAGGTGGCGCGGCGCGTGCAGGAGGTGCTGCAGCGCTACAAGGAGCTGCAGGACATCATCGCCATCCTCGGTCTCGACGAGCTGTCCGAGGAGGACAAGGTCACGGTCCAGCGCGCCCGCAAGATCCAGCGGTTCCTGTCGCAGCCGTTCTTCGTCGGTGAGGTGTTCACCGGCCTGAAGGGGATCTACGTGCCGGTCGAGGAGACCGTCGAGAGCTTCGAGAAGCTCGTGGACGGCGAGCTCGACGACGTCCCCGAGCAGGCGTTCTTCAACGTGGGCGGCGTCGAGAGCGTGCTCGAGAAGGCGCGCGACCTCGAGCGCCAGAGCTGATGCTGCACGTCGAGCTCGTCTCGCCCGAAGCCGTGCTCTTCCGCGGCGACGCGGAGATGGTCGTGTGCCGCACCTCGGACGGCGAGATCGCGTTCCTGACCGGCCACGTGCCGTTCCTCGGCGCGCTGGGCCAGGGCGAGGTGCGGATCATCCTGCCGGGCAGCGACGTGCAGGGCGTGCAGGTCGACGGCGGGTTCGTCGAGGTGCGTGACGACCGCGTGATCATCCTCTCCGACGCCGCGTCGCTCGAAGAGCCCGCGTCGGGTTAGGCGGCGGGAGCGAGCGACGGCGACGACCGCTCGCCGAACAGCGCCTCTTCGACGCGCAACCGTTCGTCGAGCGCTCATCGCCGTCGCCGTGGTCGCCTCGGTCGTCGCGTGCTCGGGAGGAACGTCGCGGCGTCCGGCCCGGAGCGCCGCGGGCGTTGGTGTGTTTGCTGGGTTGGGGACGTGGGTGGACGTCTACGACTACGTGCCCGCGTTCCAGAAGCCGGGGATGTCGCCCGCGGTGACGACCGCGTCGTTGCGTGACATGGCGCGGTTGGGCGTGCGCACGTTGTACCTGCAGGCCGCGCAGGACGACCGGCGCTCCGAGGACGACGTCGTGTCCCGGTCGCTCGTCGGCGAGGTCCTCGTCGAAGCGCACCGCGTGGGTCTGCGTGTCGTCGCGTGGTACCTCCCCCACTTCGCGGACGTCGACGCGGACCTGAGGCGAGTCGTCGCCTTGCGCGACTTCCGCGCACACGGGCAGCGGTTCGACGGGCTCGCGCTCGACATCGAGTGGACGAACGACGTGCCCGACGCCGCGACACGCAACGCGCGGCTCGTCTCGCTCTCGGAGCGCGTGCGTGACGCGACGGGCGGCGTGCCGCTCGGTGCGATCGTGTATCCGCCGCCCCTCCTCGAGGACGTCAACCCGAAGCTGTGGCCCGCGTTCCCCTGGAGGCAGCTCGCCTCGCGATTCGACGTGTGGCTGCCGATGGCGTACTGGACGTTGCGCTCGCTGTCGTCGCCGTTGCACGACGCGGCGACGTACGTGGCGCAGTCCGTCGAACGCGTCCGAGCGGACCTCGGCGTCGCGGATGCGCCCGTCCACGTCATCGGCGGGATCGCGGACGCCGCGACCGCGGACGACGACCGCGCGTTCGTGCGGGCCGCGCACGCGGTGCACGTCCTCGGCTGGTCGATGTACGACTTCGACACGACGCGCAGCGACGCGTGGCCGATCCTGCGGTCGGGGAGCTGAGCGCGTGCCCCGCCGCAGACTCGGAGTCGTCGTGCTGATACCGGCCGGGGTGCGCGAGCAGGTCGACGCGCTCCGGCGCGCGCTCGGTGACGACTCGCTCGGGAGCATCCCCGCCCACGTCACGCTGGTCCCACCGGTCAACGTGCGCGAGGACGACCTCGTCACCGGGTTCGCGTTGCTCCGGCAGGTCGTCGTGCGGACGGAGCCGTTCACGCTCGTGATCGGTCCCGCGACGACCTTCCTCCCGGCCACGCCGGTGTGCTACCTCGGTGTCGGCGGCGACGTGGACGCGCTCGTCGCGTTGAAGGACGCGGTGTTCCGCCCACCGTTCGAGCGCCCCGTCGACTGGCCGTTCGTGCCCCACGTGACCTTGCGCGACGGCGCGTCACCGGAACGCATCGAGGCGGCGGTGGCCGCGCTCGCCGACTTCCGGGCGGCGTTCCTGGTCGACCGCGTGCACGTCCTCCAGGGTGAGCACGGCGTCTGGACGCCGATCGCGGACTTCTCCTTCGGTGGCGTCGCCGTGCGCGGGCGCGGCTCGCTCGAGCTCGAGATCACCGAGTCCGAGGCGCTCGACCCCGAGGCGCGCGGGTTCGCCGAGCGGGTTTGGTCGCGCCACGACGAGGCCCGCTTCGGGCCGGGGACGCGGTGGGAGCGTCACCCGTTCGCGCTCGCGGCGCGCCACGGCGGCCGCGTCGTTGGCGTCGCGACCGGCTGGACGGGTCTCGGCGTCGGATACCTGTCGGAGCTCGTCGTCGCGGACGACGCCCGCGGGCACGGCATCGGGTCGCACCTGCTCGCGTCGTTCGAGTCGCTCGCGGCGCGCCGCGGCTGTACCCGGCTCGCGCTGCGGACGGACGCCGGATCGCGGGCGGTCGGGTTCTACGAGCAGCGCGGCTGGCGGGTCGAGGCGACGTTCACCGAGTGGCTCGCAGGCGCCGAGTTCGTCCAGATGCGCCGCGACCTCCGCTGAGCGAACGGAGGCGCGGGCGACGCGAGAATTTGGAACGGCGCGGGCGGCCGGTGCATCTGGACGGGTGTGACCGCGCCGCCCGAGCCCGGTGGGCCGTCCGCGTTCTCGGGTGACCCCTTCCCATCGCCCGCGCTCGCGTCCGGAGGCGCGCCGTGGCCGGTCGCCGTGCCGGCCCGGGACGACGTCGACCTCGACGGCCTTGCCGAGTGCGTTCCCGACAGCGCCTCGCGCGCACGCGACGCCGGATCGTTCGCGCAGGTCTTCGACGAGCACTACGTCGGACTCGTCCGGCTCGCGCTCGCTCATTGTGGCGACCGCGCGCTGGCCGAGGACGCCGTCGCAGAGGCGTACGCACGCGTCTGGCCCAGGTTCTCGCGCGGCACGGTCGCCGACGTCGATGCGTACCTGCGCCGGGCGGTCCTGAACGAGATCCGAGGCCGGTTCCGCCGCCGGGTCGTCGAGGCGCGCGAGGAGCAACGACGGCGTGTCGACTGGCGCGCTGGCATCTCGGACGAACGCAATGTGGACGATCGCGCGCAGCTCCTTGCCGCCATACGCGCGCTGCCGGCGAAGCAACGCGACGTCATCGTCCTGCGGTTCTACGAGGACCTCAGCGAGGAGGAGACCGCGCGGACGCTCGGCATACGGATCGGGACCGTGAAGTCACGTTGCTCGCGCGCACTCGAGCGACTGCGCCACGAGGTGGGTTCCGAGCGATGAGGACGACGACCGACCGCACGCTGGAGGCCCGCATCCGGGGGGCGTTGCACTCGGCCGTCGACGACTACGTTCCGTCGCCCGGCCTCGCGTCCCGTGCTGGTGAGCGAGCCCGAGTACGGGCGCGTCAGCGGACGGTCGGACGCGTGATCTCTGTCGCCGCGGCCGTGGTGTGCGCGACCTTCACGGTGCTCGTGTTGCGTGCGGATGTGCCGTCGCCCGCCCGTCTCACAACGGTGCCCTCCTCTCCGCGCCCGCTGACGCAGCCATCGCTCGTCCCGTCGATCCCACCCTCATCGCTCGGCACGACGCCGACCACGTGGCCCGGCGGTCCTTCGCCCACCACCGCGCCCGTGCCGCAGCCGCCGCCGTTGCCGGCACCAGGACGGCAGCCCGTCGACCCGGCGGGAGCACGCGCGGCCGTCGGTGCCGCATTCGCAACGACGTTCCAACCGAACAGCCCGCCCGCAGTGCGCGCGACGGCCGTCGAGCGCGGCGCGGTGCTGATCCCCCTCTTCCAGCAGGCGTTGCAGAAGCAGGGCGACATCGTGAGCGGTACGAGCGCGATCGTCGACGCGATCGTCTTCACGGACCCGGCCCATGCCGCCGTCCGCTACGAGCTCGTCGTCCCGTCGATCGGATCGTTTCCCTACGACGGGTCGGCCGTGCACGTCGACGGTGGCTGGAAGGTGTCGCACGCGACCGCGTGCGACGCGCTGGGACTCGCGCTCGGCGCCGTGACGTGCCCGCCGTGATCGGCTGACCGGTCGATCAGTGGATCGGGCAGCCCGGCGTGCGGACGTGGGCGTCGAAGAGGATCGTGGAGCACGTGCGGCGGCTCGTCTCCATCGTCGAGCGGTAGTGCACGGCGCCCACCATGACCCCGACCATCAGCGCGAGCACGGCGAGCTTCGCCGCCGCGCCCCGCGCCTTCGCCACCCCGAGCACGGCACCGGCCGCGCCGAGGCCCACCACCACCGCTGTGATCCAACGCAGCGTCGAGAAGTCGAGCCACGCCGGCAACGTCGTCCCGAGCATCGTGCCGTCCCAGTCCCACCACGAACCAGGTCGAGGACTATGCCCGATTTGTCCGATTGACGCAAGCGGTGGGCGCGAAATCAGTCGAACTTCAACGCGCTGTACCGCATGAGCTTCTGCCAGCGGTGGGTCGCGTCGATCCGGCGGATCGTGCCGGACTTCGAGCGCATCACGAGGGTCTGCGTCCGGGCGCCGTGCCCGAAGTAGCGGACGCCGCGCAGGAGCTCGCCGTCGGTGATGCCGGTCGCGGAGAAGAACACGTCCTCACCCGCGACCAGGTCGTCCGTGGTCAGGACGCGGTCGAGGTCGTACCCCCGGTCGATCGCTTCCTGGCGCTCGGCGTCGTTGCGGGGCCAGAGCTTGCCCTGGATCGCGCCGCCGAGGCACTTGAGCGCGCACGCGGCGATGACGCCCTCCGGCGTGCCGCCGATGCCGAACAGCACGTTCGCGCCGCTGTCCGCCCACGCCGTCGAGATCGCGCCGGCGACGTCGCCGTCCGGGATGAGGCGGATGCGCGCGCCCGCCTCACGGCACTCCTTGATGATGTCCTCGTGACGCGGCCGGTCGAGGATGACGGCCGTGACGTCGTCGACGTCCAGCCCGAGAGCCTTGGCCACCGCGTTGAGGTTGTCGGTGACCGACGCCTCGACGTTGATCACGTCGGCGGCCTCGGGCCCCGCCGCGACCTTCTCCATGTACACGCACGGACCGGGGTCGAACATCGTCCCGCGCTCGGCGAGCGCGATCACGGCGATCGCGTTCGGGCGGCCGAGCGACGTCAACGTCGTGCCGTCGATCGGGTCGACCGCGATGTCGCAGGCGGGCCCGCCGCTGCCGATCTGCTCGCCGTTGAACAGCATGGGCGCCTCGTCCTTCTCGCCCTCGCCGATCACGACGACCCCGTCCATCGACACGCTGTTGAGCACGAGACGCATCGCGTCGACGGCCGCGCCGTCGGCCGAGTTCTTGTCGCCCCTGCCCATCCACCGCCCGGCCGCCAGCGCCGCCGCCTCCGTGACGCGGGCGAGCTCGAGGGCGAGGTTGCGATCTGGGGTCGGGCGCTCGTCCATGCCGGTCGCTCCTGACGTGGCGGGAGGGGGGGTCCCGCAGCCTACCGACACCGGACGACCGGGTCAGCGGGGCGTCGGTGCCGTCCAGGCCGCGCGATCATGCGGGCGAAGCACGCCCGTCATGGCGCGGCCGAGGGAGCTATGGAGACCAACCGGGGACGCGAGGCGTGGGACCATGCGTTCGCGGCGTCGACGCGCCGCGACGCCGACTTCACCACGCACTCGGGCATCCCGGTCGAACCCGTCTACGGGCCGGAGGACGGCCTGTTCCCGGGGCAGTGGCCGTACACGCGCGGGCCGTACGCCTCGATGTATCGCTCGAAGCTGTGGACGATGCGGATGTTCGCGGGGTTCGGGACCGCCCCGGACACGAACCGCCGGTTCCGCGAGCTGCTCGAGGCGGGCGGTGACGGGCTCTCGACGGCCTTCGACCTGCCGACGCTGATGGGCCGCGACTCGGACGACGTGCTCTCGCTCGGCGAGGTCGGCAAGTGCGGCGTGGCGGTCGACACGCTGGCGGACGTCGAGGACCTGTTCCGAGGGATCGACCTCGGCGCGGTGACGACGTCGATGACGATCAACTCCCCGGCCGCGGTGCTGCTGGCGATGTACGTCGCGACCGCCGAGGCGGCGGGCACGCCGCGCGCCGACCTCGGCGGGACGCTGCAGAACGACATCCTGAAGGAGTACCAGGCCCAGAAGGAGTACGTGTTCCCGCCCCGTCCGTCGATGCGGCTCGTCGCGGACACGATCGCGTTCTGCGCGGCGGAGATGCCGCGGTGGCACGCAGTATCGGTGTCGGGGTACCACATCCGCGAGGCCGGCTCGACCGCGGTGCAGGAGCTCGCGTTCACGCTCGCGAACGGGTTCGCGTACGTGGAGTCGGGGCTCGCGCGGGGGCTCGACGTCGACGAGTTCGTGCCCCGGTTGAGCTTCTTCTTCAACGCGCACGTCGACTTCTTCGAGGAGATCGCGAAGTACCGCGCCGCGCGTCGCATCTGGGCGCGGTGGTTGCGCGACCGGTACGGCGCGCGTGCGGAGCGGTCGATGCAGCTCCGGTTCCACACGCAGACCGCGGGGGTGTCGCTGACCGCGCAGCAGCCGGAGGTCAACCTCGTGCGGACGGCCATCGAGGCCCTGGCCGGGGTGCTCGGTGGGACGCAGAGCCTGCACACGAACTCGATGGACGAGGTGCTGGCGCTGCCGACCGAGAAGGCCGCGCGCCTCGCGTTGCGCACCCAGCAGGTGATCGCCCACGAGACGCGCGTCGCCAACGTCGCGGACCCCTTGGGCGGATCGTGGTTCGTCGAGGAGCTCACCGACGACGTCGAGCGCCGTGCCGAGGAGGTGTTCGCCCACCTCGACGACCTCGGTGACGGCTCGATCCTCGAAGGCGTCCTGCGCGGGATCGAGCAGGGCTGGTTCCAGCACGAGATCGCGGATGCCGCGTACGAGCTCGAACGCAAGCTGAACGATGGCCGTCATGTCGTCGTCGGCGTCAACGCGTTCACGGAGGGCAACGACGACGCGCCGCCCGAGATCCTCCACATCGGGCCCGAGGCCGAGGAGCTCCAGCTCAAGCGGCTCGACGCGGTGAAGCAGTCGCGCGACTCCGACGGCGTCGCACGCGCGCTCGAGGCGGTGACCGACGCCGCCGCCGAGCCGACGACGAACGTCGTGCCGAGCCTGCTCGACGCCGTGCGGGCCTACGCGACCGTCGGCGAGGTCATGGACGCGCTCGCGCAAGTGTTCGGCCGTCACCGCGAGCACCCGGTCATCTGACGGTGCCGCGCACGATCGACGACGGACTGCTCGACGTCGCGCGCGCCGCGAAGGGCTTCATGCCCGACGGCGAGGGCCTCGCGCTGCACGAGGCGGGGATCGCGGCGGCGCGCGTCGGCCCGCTGCTCGAGATCGGGACGTATTGCGGCAAGTCCGCCGTCTACCTCGGCGCGGCCGCGCGCGCGGGTGGGACGGTGCTGTTCACCGTCGACCACCACCGGGGCTCGGAGGAGAACCAGGCCGGGTGGGAGCACCACGATCGCGACGTCGTCGATCCCGCCACCGGGAGGATGGACACGTTGCCGTTCTTCCGGCGGACGATCGAGCGGGCCGGCCTCGAGGACGTCGTGATCGCGGTGGTCGGGGAGTCGGCGACGGTGGCGCGTCACTGGTCGACGCCGGTCGGGCTGCTGTTCGTCGACGGTGGTCACGCCGAGGACGTCGCGATGCGCGACTACGCGAGCTGGGCGCGACACGTCGCGCGTGGTGGACTCCTCGCGATCCACGACGTGTTCGAGGACCCGGCGGACGGCGGACAGGCGCCGTTCCACGTGTGGCAGCGCGCGGTGGCCGACGGCTTCGAACCCGTCACGACGACGGGCAGCCTGCGCGTCCTGCGACGGGAGTGACGACGATGGCGCAGTACCTCGCACCCGACTGGTTCACGAAGACGGTCGCCAACCCGATCGTCCGTGCGCTCGGTCTCGCGACCACGTTGACGGTGCGCGGCCGGACCACAGGTGCGCCGCACTCCGTACCGGTGAACGTGTTGACGTACGAGGGCTCGCGGTACCTCGTCGCACCACGCGGGGACACGCAGTGGGTGCGCAACCTGCGCGCCGCGGGCGACGGCGAGCTGTCGCGGCGGGGCAAGCGGGAGCGGGTCCGTGCGACGGAGGTCGACGACGGCGCGAAGCCGCCGATCATCGACGCCTACCTGCAACGTTGGGGCCGGCAGGTCCGTTCGCAGTTCGCGCAGCTGCCCGATCCGCACGACCACCCCGTGTTCCGGCTCGAGCCGGCCTCCTGACGGCGAGGGAGTGTCGATGGGACAGCTCGGGGTCGTGGAGTTCGTGACCCTCGACGGCGTCGTGCAGGGGTTCGCCTCGCCCGGCGACGACCGCGACCGTGGGTTCGAGCGCGGCGGCTGGGGCGCGCCGTACCGTCATCCCGTCGAGTCCGAGTCGGCCGTCGCCGGCTTCGTCGAGCGCTCCGCGTACCTCTTCGGCCGGCGGACCTACGAGGGCATGATCCGGTTCTGGCCCGACCAGCCCGACGAGAACCGGATGGCCGCGCACCTCAACCGCGCGCCGAAGTACGTCGCGACGCGGACATTGACCGAGCTGAGCTGGAACAACGCGCACGTCCTGGAGGGCGACCTCGCGGACGCCGTCGCGCGCCTGAAGGCGATGTACGACTCGGTCGTCGTGCTCGGCAGCGGCGTGCTCGTCGAGCAGCTCGTCGCGCAGGATCTCGTCGACACGTACCGCCTCTTCCTGCACCCGTTGCTGCTCGGCACGGGTCAGCGGTTGTTCGGCGCGTTCTCCTCGCCGCAGCCGTTGCGACTGCTCGACGCGACGCCCACTCCGACGGGCGTGGTGATGCTGAGCTACGAGCGGGACCGCTGACGTGTCACTCGACCATGCCGCGCCGGCGGCGGGAGACGACCTCGAGCTCGGCGAGGAGCGCTTCCCGGTCGAGGCCGGCCGGCAGGCCTTCGCCGCGGAAGAAGCCTGCGGTCAACCCCGATCCGCCGAGCGCGTGCGCGGCGAGCACGACGACGCCCGAGTTCCACGTCGGCTGCTCGACGGGGTACAGCTGGCCGTCGACGTGGAAGCGGCCGCCGTCGAAGTTCGCGCCCGTCCAGTAGCCGCCGCCGTCGGCGCGGAGGAACTGCACCGCGGCGAACAGCTCGAGCGCGCGTTCACGCTCGCCGATCGCGTCGAGTGCGAGAACGAGCTCGCACGTCTCCGCGGCGGTGATCCACGGCCGGTCGGACACGCAGCGGACGCCACGACCGTCGACGACGAACGTGTCCCAGCCCTGCGCGATGCGCTCCTGCGCCGCGTCGCCGCGCAGCACGCCGCCGAGAACCGGGTAGTACCAGTCCATCGCCCAACGCGACTTGTCCAGGAACGCGTCCTCGCGGTGCTCGACCGCGTGCGCGAGCGATCCGAGCGACAGCTCCCAGTCGGGACGCTCGCGACCGAGGTGCTCCGCGAGCACGACCGCGCAACGGAGGCTCGCGTGGATGCTGGACGACCCGGTGAGCAGCGCACCGTCGCCGGGATCGTCACCGCGCCACGCGATCTCGCCCGTCTCGCGCTGGTGCGACAGCGCGAAGTCGATGGCGCGCTCGACCACGGGCCAGAAGCGCGCGAGGAAGAGGTCGTCGCCGGTCGACAGGTAGTGGTGCAGCACGCCGTTCGCGACGTAGCACGTGACGTTCGTGTCGAGGGCGACGTCCTTCACGCCGTTGCCCTGGTAGTACGCGTGCCACGCGCCGTCGGCGCGTTGCATGCCGCGGAGCCACTCGTACGCGGCCTCGGCCTGCACGTGACGCCCGCCGACGTCGAGTGCCATCGCAGCCTCGACGAGGTTCCACGGGTCGGTGTGGCCGCCCGCGAACCACGGGATGTTGCCGTCCGCGAGCTGCACCGACGCGATCGCGTCGACCGTCTCCGCGATCTCGGCCGGCGTGATCACGCCGTCGACCGCGGGGAGGGTCACGACGCCGCCCCGGCAGGAACGCGACTGGCCGAGTGCGTGTGGTCGTCGCGCTCCGCCGGCGCGGGAGCGCCCTTCTTGCCGTACACGACGACGCTCTTGCCGAGCACCGGGTTCAGGGTGCGGTCGAGCGCCTGCGTCCAGCGCGGCCGGTGGGTCAGCTCCCACACGAGGAAGCGGTGGTAGCGGCGGGCCAGGAACCGGTCGGGACGGTCCACGCCGCCCGCGCACCGGATCCACCAGTACGGCGAGTGCAGCGCGTGCGCGCGATGGGAGCCGTTGACGGCGACGCCGGCGCGCTCGAGCTTGGCGACGAGGTCGGGCTGCCGGTAGATCCGGATGTGGCCGCCCGGCGTGTCGTGGTAGTCACGGTCGAGCGCCCAGCAGATGCGCTCGGGTCCGCGGGCCGGGACGGTCACCGCGATCGTCCCGCCGGGACGCAGGACGCGGACGAGCTCGCGCATCGCGGGTTCGTCCTCCCAGATGTGCTCGAGCACCTCGGACGCGATGACCCGGTCGAACGAGCCGTCCGGGAACGGCAGCGCGAGCGCGTCGCCCTGGACCGCGCCGCCCGGCGCGCCACCGGGCAGCTCCCCGGCGTCGAGCATCCCGCCGACGACGGCGCGCACGTCACGCAGCTCGGGCGCGCTCGCGTCGAGCGCGACGACGATCGCGCCGGCGCGCCACGCGGCGAACGCGTGCCGGCCGCCGCCGCAGCCCATGTCGAGCACGCGCATGCCGGGGCGGAGGTCGAGGCGGTCGAAGTCGACGGTCAGCATCAGCGCGCCCCCGCGTCCGCGGGCGGCAGGAGACCGGCGCGGGCGCGTTCCTCGAGCAGCGCGCGCCAGTTGTCGACGGTCCCCTGCGCGGTGGCGCGCCACGTGAACCGGTCGAGGACACGCCGGCGGCCGGCGTCGCCGATGCGTGCACGGAGATCCGCGTCGCCGAGCAGCACGAGGATGCGTGACGCGAGGGCGGACGGGTCGCCGGGGGGAACGGTCAGCGCGGTCTCGCCGTCGGTGCCGACGACCTCGGGCAGCGCGCCGCCGGTCGTTGCCACGAGCGGCACCCCGCACGCCATGGCCTCGATCGCGGGCAGCGAGAAGCCTTCGTAGAGCGACGGCACGACGGCGAGCTCGGCCTCGGCGTACAGCTCGACGATCCGCTCCTGCGGGACCTTCGACACGAACGTGACCGCGCGTTCGACACCGAGCTGCTCGATGAGCGCGGGGATGCGGCTGCGCTCCTTCGGGCGCCCGATGACGACGAGATGGGCGTCGTCCCGCTCGACGCGGACCTTCGCGAGCGCCTCGAGCAACGGCGTCAGGCCCTTCATCGGCACGTCCGCGCTCGCGGTCGTCATGATGCGGCCCTTCACGCGCGCGACACCCGGCATCGGACGGAAGATCGCCGGGTCCACACCGACCGGCACGATGTGCAACCGGTCCTCGGGGACGCCCATCTGCTGGACGATGTCGCGCTTCGAGGACGCCGACACGGTGACGAGGCGCGGGATCTGCCGCGCGACGCGCATCTGCATCTCGAGGAAGCCGTACCAACGCCGCATCGTGAGCCGGCGCCACGGGTTCGTGGTGTGTGCGAGGTCGAGATCGCGGTCGACCGTGATCGGGTGGTGGAGCGTGGCCGCGAGCGGCCAGCCGTCGCGCATGGCGCCCAGGAGCCCCGACCCCAGGCACTGGTTGTCGTGGACGAGGTCGAAGTCGTGCCGGCGCTCGCGCAGCATGCGGCGGACGCGCAGGCTGAAGGTGTACGGCTCGGGGAAGCCCGCGCCGCACATGATCGCGACCTCGCGCAGGTCGACGGTCGTGCGCAGCTCGTGCGGCCACGGCACCCGGAACGGGTTGTCGGCCCGGTACAGGTCGAGGCTGGGAACCGGGACGAGCTGCGACGGGTCGTCGAGGTCGGGGTAGGGCGGGCCCGAGAAGACCTCGACGTGATGGCCGAGCTCGGTCAGCTCACGCGCGAGATAGCGCGTGTAGACGCCCTGGCCACCGCAGTGGGGGTTTCCCCGGTAGACGAGCCACGCGACGCGAAGGGGACGCTCCGGGGACATGACCGACAAGCCTGCCGAGGATCCGGGTCCTCGGGCAAATGTTGCCAACCGGTCAGGACGCTGCGTGACCGGCTCTCGCCCGGCGCGGCGGGAGCGGCCGCACCTAGCCTGCGCGGCCGTGATCGACGCCGTGTCGGCCGCGATGGTCGCCCGCTCCCGGGTCGTGACGGAGCCCCGGTGGTCGCCCGACGGCCGGCTGCTCGCGTGGGTCGAGTCGTTCGCGGCCCGGACGGACCTCGTCGTCGCGCCGTTCGACCGGTCGTGGCCGCCGGTCGTCGTCACCGCGGACGTGCCCGCCGCGCCGGTTGGCGCGTACGGCGGGGGCGTGTTCTGCTGGGCGGGGAGCGGTCACCTCGTCTACGCCGCGCACGACGGGCGGCTGCTGCGCATCCCGTCGTCGGGCGGTTCACCGGTCGTGCTGCACGAGGGCGCTCGCGTCGCGGCGCCGAGCGCGTCGGCCGACGGCACGCAGATCGCGTTCGTCGCCGAGCGTGAGGACTCCTGCGACGTCGCGGTGGTGCCCGGCGACGCGTCGCAGTGGGCCCGTCGGGTGTCGACGGGCGCGGACTACTGCTTCGACCCGTCGTGGTCGCCCGACGGCTGCCGTCTCGCGTGGCACGAGTGGGACCTGCCGAACATGCCGTGGGACGGATCGCGCATCGCGGTGTGCGACCTCGACACGTCGGACGTGTCGGTCGTCGCGGGTGGCGACGGCGTCGCGACCGGGCAGCCACGCTTCTCACCCGACGGCACGCACCTCGCGTACACGTCGGACGCGACCGGGTGGACGAACGTGTGGCTGGCGCGCGCCGACGGATCGGACGCGCGTCCCGTGCTCGACGAGCAGGCGGAGCACGCGGAGCCGACGTGGGGCCCGGGGCAACACTCGTACGCGTGGTCGCCCGACTCACGTGCGATCGCGTCGTGCCGCAACGAGCGAGGCTTCGGCCGGCTCGTCGTCGCGGACGTGAGTGGGCGCGCGGCGGCGCGCGACGTCGCGAAGGGTTGGCACCACTCGCTCGACTGGTCGGGCGCGGGGCTCGTGTGCGTGCGATCGGGCGCACGGACGCCGCCGGAGGTCACGGTCGTCGATCCCGACGGCGCCGGGGCGCGCGTCCCGCTGGCGCGGGGCGCGGTGGGCGGGTTCCCGCTCGACGCGATGCCCGAGCCGCAACCGGTCACGTGGCGCCACGATGATGCCGGTGTCGACGTGCACGGCCTGCTGTGGCGCCCGTGGGGCGGCGCCCGTTCGTCGGGCGCGCCCGACGTACGGCCGCCCCTCCTCGTCATGGTGCACGGCGGACCACACGGTCAATCGGTCGCGGGCTGGGCGCCGCGTGCGTTCTTCTACCTGTCGCGCGGCTGGGCGGTGCTGATGCCCAACGCGCGCGGCTCGACCGGATACGGGCGTGCGTACGCGCAGGCGTTGACCGGCGAGTGGGGCGAGAGCGACCTCGCTGACGTCGCGGCCGGCATCCGTCACGCGAAGCACGCCGGCTGGTGCGATCCCGAGCGTGTCGCGGTGATCGGCGGCAGCGCGGGCGGGTTCACGGTGCTCCAGCTGTGCACGCGCCATCCCGAGCTCGTGCGTGCGGGGGTGAGCCTGTACGGCGTGACTGATCTGTTCGACCTCGCGTCGACGACGCACCGCTTCGAGTCGCGCTATCTCGACCGCATCGTCGGCGAGCTCCCGGAACACGCGTCGCGCTATCGCGAGCGTTCGCCGGTGACGTACGCGCGCGAGACGTCGGTACCCGTGCTCGTCCTGCAGGGCGACGCCGATCGCGTCGTCCCGAAGGCGCAGGCCGATCTCATGGTCGACGCGATGCGCGCCGGCGGCGCGACCGTCGAGTACCACGTGTACGAGGGCGAAGGGCACGGATGGGCGCGCCCGGAGACGGTCGAGGACGAGCTGACGCGCACCGAGCGCTTCCTGACCAACTGGGTGCTGCGGCGGTGACGCGGTGACGCAGTTGCAGTTCGAGTTGCAGGGTCGCGTGCGGGGCGCCGACCGTGCCGTCCTGCTCGCGCACGGCGCCGGTGCGGACATGCACGCGGCGGCGCTCGTCGCGGTCGCGGACGCGCTGGCGGACGCGCGCATCCCGTCGTTGCGCTTCGACTTCCCGTACCGCAGCGCAGGACGGCGCGCGCCCGACCGTCCGGCCGTCCTCGAGGCCGCGGTCCGTGAGGCGGCCGCCGAGCTGGCCCGGCGCACGAGGCTGCCGACCGCGCGGCTCGTCGTCGGCGGACGGTCGATGGGCGGACGGTACGGGTCGATGGTCGCCGCGGATGCCGACGAACCGCTCGCCGTCCTCGGCCTGCTGCTGCTCGGCTACCCGTTGCACCCGGCCGGCAAGCCGCAGCAGCTGCGCGTCGACCACTTCCCGCGCGTGCGGGTGCCGTGCCTGTTCGTCAGCGGGACGCGCGACAACCTTGCAGGTCGCGACGAGCTGACCGCGGCGACGCGCGCGATCCGTGGCAGGGTGACGTGTCACTGGCTGGAGTCCGCCGACCACGGGTTCCGGCCGCTCAAGGCGAGTGGGCGGTCGAGCGCGGAGATCCTCGACGAGGTCGCGCGCGTGACCGTCGAGTGGGTCGCGTCGCTTCCAGACTGAAAGTGTTCGCGGGGCGCGTGCCGCACCGGGCAGACTTGTCGCGTGCGCGTGCACCGGACGTTCGCCTTCGTCGACTTGAGCGGCTTCACCGCGTTCACCGAGGCGCAGGGTGACGACGAGGCGAGCCGCCTGCTGGCGGGCTTCCGGGCGTGTGTCCGCGACGTCGCCTCGACGCACGGTGTGCGGGTCGCGAAGTGGCTCGGCGACGGCGCGATGCTCGTCGGTGTCGATGGCCGCGGTCTCGTCTGCGGTGTCGTCGACCTCGCGAGCCGCGTCGACTCGAGCGATCTCCCGTTGCCGGTCCGCGCCGGCGTGTCGGGCGGCGCGGTGATCATCTTCGAGGGCGACGACTACATCGGTGGTGCCGTCAACCTCGCCGCGCGGCTGTGCTCCGTCGCGCAGCCGGGCGAGGTGCTCGCGACGACGGATGTCGCGAAGCTCGCGCCCGACGACTGCGAGGCGGCGCGCGTCGGTGCGCGGGCGATCCCCGGTCTGGCGACGCCGGTGCCGCTCGTGCGGCTGATCCCGCTCGTCGGCGAGGCAACGCTCGCATCCGAGCAGCAGTAGCGTCTCCGGTTCGTGGAGACACTGCGCCTGGACCGCGACGGGCCCGTCGGCTGGCTGCGACTCGCCCGGCCCGACAAGCTCAACTCGTTCACGATCGAGATGTGGCGCGAGCTCGGCGAGCTCGGTCAGGAGCTGCGGGAGGATCCCGAGCTGCGCGCGCTCGTGGTGATCGGCGAGGGCCGGGCGTTCTCGAGCGGCATCGACACGTCGGTGTTCACGACGGGCCAGACGGACAGCGCGCTCCGCGACGGGGCGTCGCCACGGCACGAGGATCCCGTCGCGGCCGCGGTCCTGCGCACGCAGGACTCGTACACGTGGCTCGAGGAGGCGCCGTTCGCGACGATCGCCGCGGTGCGCGGGTACGCGCTCGGGGCCGGACTGCAGCTCGCGCTGGCGTGCGACATCCGGGTCTTCGCGGAGGGCACGACGGTCGGGTTGCTCGAGCTGAAGTACGGGATCATCCCCGACCTCGGCGGCACGCAACGGCTGCCGCGGCTCGTCGGTCCCGGGAAGGCGAAGGAGCTCATCCTCACCGGGGCGAAGATCGACGCCGCCGAGGCGCATCGCATCGGCATCGCGGAGCGTGTCGTCGCCGACGCCGACCTGGAGCGCGAGGCCGGCGACCTGGCGGCGCTGATCGCGGCCCAGCCGCCACTCGCCGTGCGCGGCGCCAAGCGTGCCGTCGACGCGTCGTCGTCCACGACGGTGCGTGACGGTCTCGTCGTTGAGGCGGAGTCCCAGGCCGTCTGCCTGAAGTCCGACGACATGAAGGAAGCGATCACCGCCTTCGTGGAGCAGCGCCCACCGCGTTACGCGGCGCGGTAGATCGCGCCGCGTACCATTCCCGCCGTGGGGACCGAGCGAGCCGACGACACCGGCATGGGCGCGCCCGGCGCTCGGGGCGACGCGCTCGTCGTGCATCCGGGCAGGCCGCTCTCGGGTGTCGTGCGCGTGTCCGGCGCGACGAAGAACTCGGGCTGCAAGCA
Organism: Acidimicrobiia bacterium; assembly: GCA_035651955.1. Lineage (NCBI taxonomy): Bacteria > Bacillati > Actinomycetota > Acidimicrobiia > Acidimicrobiia bacterium. Next base: position 99,344 of record DASRES010000024.1, on the reverse strand, counting down.
GCTCGCGGCGTCGTTGCTCGCGCCGGGCATCACCGTGCTGCGCAACATGCCGCCCGTCGCGGACCTCGACGTGATGGTCGCGGTGATGCGCGCGCTCGGGGCGAAGGTCGAGACGACCGGAGATGGCGAGCTGACCGTCGACGCGTCCGGTCCGCTCGACGGCGAGGCGCCGTACGAGCTCGTGACCCGCATGCGCGCGTCGGTGAACGTGCTCGGTCCGCTGCTCGCGCGTTGTGGCAGCGCGAAGGTCGCGATGCCGGGCGGCGACAACATCGGGAACCGCAAGCTCGACATGCACTTCCGCGGCTTCGAGGCGATGGGCGCGGAGCTGTCGGTCGTGCACGGCTTCATCGAGGCGCACTGCAGCCGCCTGTGCGGGGCGCGCATCGTCCTCGACTTCCCGAGCGTGGGCGCGACCGAGAACCTGTTGACGGCCGCCGTGCTCGCGAAGGGCTCGACCGTCATCGAGAACGCGGCGCGCGAGCCGGAGATCACCGACCTCACGGCGTTCCTGAACCGCATGGGCGCGCAGGTCATCGGCGCGGGTACGTCGACGATCGAGATCGAGGGTGTCGAGGAGCTGCTCCCCGTCGACACCGAGATCATGGGCGATCGCATCGAAGCGGGGACGCTGTTGATGGCGTGCGGGATCGCGGGCGGCGAGATCGAGCTGCACGGCGTACGCCTCGAGCACCTCGAGATGGTGGTGATGAAGCTCGGCGAGATGGGCATGCGCGTCTCGCCGACGCCCGACGGCATCTGGGCCCGCGCGACGGAGCGCCTGCGCGCGATCGACATCGCGACGTTGCCCTATCCCGGGTTCGCGACCGACTTCATGCCGATGGCCGTCGCGCTCTTGTCGGTCGCGGAGGGCACGGGCATCGTCACGGAGAACGTGTTCGACGCGCGCTTCGGCTTCGTGGACGAGCTCAACCGGATGGGTGCCGACATCCGCACCGAGGGGCGTCATGCGGTCGTGCGGGGCGTGCCGCGCCTGTCGGGCGCGCCGGTGCGCGCGGCCGACGTCCGGGCGGGTGCCGCGCTCGTGCTCGCGGGACTCGCGGCCGACGGCGAGACCGTCGTGCTCGACCGCCGTCACGTCGACCGTGGCTACGCGGACCTGGCCGGGAAGCTGCGCGCCTTGGGCGCCGACGTGCGCTGACGACGGGCGGTCGTCGTGATCACCGCGATCGTGCTCATGGAGGTCGAGCCTCCGTTCATCCTCGACACCGCGCAGAGCCTCGCCGACCTGCAGCACGTCAGCGAGGTGTACTCGGTGACGGGAGAGTTCGACCTCGTCGCGATCGTGCGCGTGCGCCAGCACGACGAGCTCGCGGACGTCGTCACCGGCGAGATCGCGAAGGTCGACGGGATCGTGCGGACGGAGACGCTCGTCGCGTTCCGCGCGTACTCGCGTCACGACCTCGACGCGATGTTCTCCCTGGGCGGCTGAGCCGCCGCGAACATGCGGCACTCACGAACGCTTTGCGTACGTCAGTGCCGCATCTTGTCCGCGGTCGCGCGCGGCGTACGACGTGTCGTGCCCGGCGGGCGGCGGATCCGGGCGTCGCCCGTCGACCTCTGGGATGCGAGCGGTTCCCTGTACCACTGGACTCCCAGAGTTGCGGTGGGCGGTCCCGCGGGACCGCCCATGCGGAGGCCGCGCGGGTGCTGATGCGATACTCGGAGCCGTCGGTTCCGTCTCCCGGAGGATCGCACGCATGCCCACGAGCGTCGTCGAAGCCGGCGTGGCCGCCGCGATCGACGCGATCCGCCCGGCGCTGCACGCCGACGGTGGTGACATCGTCCTCAACCGCGTCGCCGACGGTGGCGTGGTGCACGTGAGTCTCGTCGGTGCGTGCGGCACCTGCCCGGTGTCGACGATGACGTTGAAGGCCGGTGTCGAGCGGATCCTCAAGGACCGCGTGCCGGCCGTGACGGAAGTCGTCGCCGACGACTGACCGGCGGTCGACGATGGCGAACGATCCCTCCGAGCTCGTCGAGCGCGCGCTGCGCGCCGACCGCGGCGCGGTGGCGAAGCTCATCTCGCTCGTGGAAAGTGGCGGCGCGGCGGCGGACGGCGCGGTCGCGAAGCTCTATCCGCACACCGGGCGCGCGTACACGATCGGCATCACGGGCGCGCCGGGTTCGGGGAAGTCGACGCTCACCGACAAGCTGATCGGCCGCATCCGGCGCGACGGCGACGAGGTCGGGGTGCTGGCGATCGACCCGACGAGCCCGTTCAGCGGCGGCGCGATCCTCGGCGACCGGGTCCGCATGCAGGACCACGCGACCGATCCCGGCGTCTACATCCGCTCGATGGCGACGCGCGGTCACCTCGGCGGCCTCGCGCTCGCGACGCCGCAGGCGGTCCGCGTGCTCGACGCCGCGGGCAAGCCGTGGGTGCTGCTCGAGACGGTCGGGGTCGGCCAGGTCGAGGTCGAGATCGCGGGCGCGGCGGACACGACGGTCGTCGTCGTCAACCCCGGCTGGGGTGACGCCGTGCAGGCGAACAAGGCCGGGCTGATGGAGATCGCCGACGTGTTCGTCGTCAACAAGGCGGACCGCGACGGAGCGAAGGAGACGGTGCGCGACCTCAAGGCCATGCTCGACATGTCGGCCGAGCAGGAGTGGCGGCCGCCGGTCCTCGAGACCGTCGCGACCGACGGATCCGGCATCGAGGAGCTCTGGGACGCGATCGGGGAGCACCGGGCGTTCCTCGACGGCGAACGGTTGCAGGCGCGGCGCGACGCGCGGCTGCGCGACGAGCTGCGCGGCATCGTGCGGGCGCGCCTCGAGCAACAGGTCGCCGACCACGCGACCGGTGACCAGTTCGAGAAGCTCCTCGCACGCGTCAGCGCTCGCGAGCTCGACCCGTACGCGGCGGCCGACGAGCTCCTCGCCGGCTGACGTCCCGTTCCACTGATCCATGAACGGCATGGGCGGTGCTCGGATAGCCTCCGGCGATGGCCGAGTTCGTCTCCTCGAGCGTTCGCGACGACGGGGTCGCGCTCCTTCGCATCGAGCGTCCACCGATGAACGCGCTGTCGCTCGCGCTCCTCGGTGAGCTCACCGACGCGGGTCGCGCGCTCGCGACCGACCCGGACGTCAAAGCAGTCGTCGTCGCGGGAGGCGAGCGCGCGTTCGCAGCCGGGTTCGAGATCGGCGAGTTCGGCGACGCCGAACGCGCACGGCTCATCACCGACACGTTCCGAGTCGCGTTCGACGCGCTCGTCGCGATCCCGCGCCCCGTCATCGCCGCCGTCAGCGGGTTCGCGCTCGGAGGTGGGCTGGAGCTCGCGATGGCCTGCGACCTCCGCATCGCTGCCGACAACGCACAGGTCGGTCAACCGGAGATCCAGCTCGGCCTCATCCCGGGCGCGGGCGGGACGCAACGGCTCCCGCGCCTCGTCGGGTCGGCGCGTGCGAAGGAGCTCGTGTGGAGCGGCCGCCGTGTTCGGGCGGACGAGGCGGAACGGATCGGGCTCGTCGACCGCGTCGTCCCCGCCGACGAGCTCCTCGACCGCGCCCTCGAGTGGGCGGCGAGCTTCGCGACGGGCGCGGTCGTCGCCATGGGCCTGGCCAAGCGCGCGATCGATCGCGGCCTCGACCTGCCGCTCGACGAGGCGCTCGACGTCGAGGGCGACGCCTTCGTCGAGGTCTTCTCGACGGAGGACGCCGGGATCGGCGTGCGGAGCTTCCTCGAGCAGGGGCCCGGGAAGGCGCGGTTCGTGGGCCGCTGATCGGCCGTCGAGCCGACTCCCGCGCGGGCGCGCGTCAGGCCTCGCGCAGCTCCGCGGCCGCCTGCTCCGGCGGAACCGTCGCCACGAGCACGCCCGTCCCGAGCTCGAACCCGGCCTGCAGCGACAGTCGGGGTGACACCTCGACCCACCAGTGGAACACCGTGTCTCCGGCGTCGCGGCCGGGTGCCGAATGGACCACGACGTTGTACGCAGGGTCGCCCGCGACGCGTGCCACGCGCGCGAGGACCGTCTGCAACGTGCGCGTCACGACGCGCAGCTCGTCGTCCGATGCGTCGGCGAAGCTCGCGCTCGCGTCCCGATGCGCGAGCGCGGTCTCGTACGGCGCGGACGGCGCGTAGGGGCACCATGCGTCGACGTCGCCGCTGCCGTCGAGCACGACGCGCCCGCCCTCGCGCGCGCTCGACGCGGCGTCGGCGACGAGGTCGCTGCCCGCGTCCCGGTACCGCGCCAGCGAGGCGACGACCGCGGGCGGCACGAAGTCGAGCGCGACCACCTGCGCGTGCGGGTGCTCGATCGACGCACCGGCGGCGCGGCCATGGTTGACGAACGCCTGGACGTACGCGTGCCCGTCGTCCGTGTGGACCCGGACGCGGTCGCGTACGACCCGCATGACGTCGAGCGCCTGATCCGCGTCGAGCTGCGCGAACGTCCTGCGGTGGTCGGGTGACAGGACGACGACCTCGTGCGCGCCCGTCGCGCCCGGACGCGCGTCCTCGCCTCCCACGATCGGGTAGAGGTTCGGCACGACGCGGACGTGCCATCCCGGCGTCTCCGGCGCGCCCGGGCCCGAGCGGCACACCTCCGGGGGCGTCATGTGCTCGTGGCCCGGGCAGAACGGGCACTCGTCGGGCGCGCGTCCCCGCTCGCTCGCGCGTGCCCCGCTGAAGACCTTGGGGCGCGCGGCACGGGTCGTCGCCACGATCACCGTGCGGTCGGTGAGGCGCTCGTAGCGCAGCTCGGGCACCGGCAGAAGGTACCGGGCAGGTGAACGGGGACGGTGGTTCCGTGCCCTAGCCTGGAACCCGTGCCCGTCCGTGTCGTCATCGTGGGTGGAGGCCCTGCCGGCAACACCGCTGCCACCGTCGCCGCCACGCTCGGTGCCGAGGTGACGCTGGTCGAGCGCGACGTCGTCGGCGGTGCCGCGCACCTGCGCGACTGCATCCCGTCGAAGGCGATGATCGCCACCGGCGGCGCGCTCGCCGAGCTCACGCGCGCCGAGGCGATGGGGCTGTCGGCCGAGGGCCGCCTGGATCTCGACGCCCTGCGCGACCGGGTCTCGTCGATCGAGTCGCGACTCCAGGCGTCGGTGTGCCGGCTGCTCGAGTCGCAGGGCGTACGCATGGTGCACGGATCCGGGCGCCTGAAGGGTCCGCACACCGTCGCCGCCGAGACGAACGACGGCATCGAGGAGCTCGACGCCGACTTCGTCGTCCTCGCCACGGGATCACGCCCCCGCATCCCGGAGTTCGTCCACGTCGACGGGGAACGCGTCCTCACGACGCGCCAGGCGTACCCGCCGCCCGAGATCCCCGAGCACCTCGTCGTCGTCGGGTCCGGTGTGACGGGCGTGGAGTTCACCCACATGTTCAGCGCGCTCGGCTCGAAGGTGACGCTGATCGTGTCGCGCCAGCAGGTCCTGCCCTACAAGGACCCGGAGGTCGCGGCCGTGCTCGAGGACGCGTTCCTCCAGCGTGGGGTGAAGCTGTTGAAGGGCGCGCGCGCGTCCGCGATCGAGCGCACGGATGACGCCGTGCGCGTCGAGTGCGACGACGGGCGCGTCGTGAACGGATCGCACGTGGTGCTCGCGGTCGGCTCGATCCCGAACAGCGAGTCGCTCGGTCTCGACGACGCCGGTGTCGAGCTCGACCAGCACGGCTACGTCCCGGTCAACCACCACTGCCAGTCGAACGTGCGGCACATCTACGCGGCCGGTGACCTCTCGGGTCGGCTCCCGTTGTCGTCCGTGGCCGCGATGCAGGGGCGCAAGATCGCCGAGCACCTCATGGGTCTGCACACGCGCGAGCACCGCCATCTCGACTACGACAAGGCCGCGTCCGCGATCTTCACCGACCCGGAGATCGCCGACGTCGGGCTGGCCGAGGCGGAGGCGTTCTCCGTGGGCCGGAAGATCCGCGTCACGAAGGTGCCGTTCTCGTCCAACGCGAAGGCGTTGATCGAGGGCGACCCGCGCGGGTTCGTGAAGATCCTGTCCGACCCCGCAACCGGGGTCGTCCTCGGCGGCTCCATCGTCGGGCGCAACGCGGCCGAGCTCATCAGCGTGCTCGCGGTCGCGGTGACGAACGGCCTCAAGGTCGTCGACATCGTCGACTCGCTGCTCGTCCACCCGGCGCTGTCCGAATCCCTCGCCGAAGCCGCCTCCTGAACGTTTCCGCGCCTGGTCGGCGGGATACATGGACGTCGTGAGCACGATCACGGTGACTGGTGCGCGCGTCTCGAACGTCGGCGACGCCTTGAACGAGGTGGACGCCGTCGTCGAGGCGCTGAAGGAACGGGCGGACGTCGTGCTGCGGATGCTCGGGCACGAGGCCGGCCTGGGCGGCAGCGGCGAGACGCCGTCCGGTGGCGACGACGGTGGGCTCTCGGCCGTCGCGAAGGGAGCGGGCGTGATGTTGGCCGGCAAGGCGACGAAGGCCGCGGCCGGGACGGCCGCGGAGCACCTGGCGAACAAGGCGAAGCGCCGTACGAGGCGCGCCGCGCGGCGCTCGAAGGCGACACCGGTCGCGCTCGGTGAGGTCGTGAAGGGCAAGGCCGCGGAGCTCGCCGGCACGACGACCGGTGCGGTGAAGGAGCTCGCGGGCTCCACGAGCGGCACCGTGGACGCCATGAAGGGTCTCGCGGCCGAGATCGGGGGCACGACGGCCGGCAAGGCCGCCGAGCTCAGCGGCGTCGCGAAGGGGAAGGCGGCCGAGCTCGTCGGCGCGGCGAAGGGCACGTCGAAGCGCGCGCCGAAGCGGCGCGTCTGGCCGTGGGCTCTCGGGCTCGGCGCGGTCGTCGCGCTCGCGGTCGTCTGGTGGCGCATGCGCGGTCGTGTGCAGGAGCTCGCCGCGGTCGACGACACCGCACCCGACGAGTTCGGCGCGGTCGTCGAGCGGGCCGAGCTCGCAGGCTCGCTGCCACCCCAGCGCTAGCCGGAGCCGACCTCTACAACAGCTCGCCGCGCAGCACGGTCACCGCGCTCCCGGAGAGCTCGACGCGCGTGCCGTCGACGCGCACGCGGACGACGCCGCCGCGTGCGGACACCTGGTGGCCGACGAGCTCGATCTTGCCGAGCCGCTCCGCCCACCACGGTCCGAGCATGCAGTGCGCGGCACCGGTGACGGGGTCCTCCGGGATGCCGACGCGCGGCGCGAAGTAGCGCGACACGAAGTCGAAGCGGTCGTCGTCCGCACGCGCGGTGACGATGACGCCGTTCGCGTCGAGCTTCGCGAGCACGTCGAGGTTCGGTCGCAACCCGCGCACGGTCGCTTCGTCGTCCAGCTCGACGAGGTAGTGGTTCGTCCCGCGCACGACGTCACGGGCGGTGCCGCGCAGCGCGTCGTCGAGGCGGACGGGCGTCACCGTCGCGACCTCGGGAACTGGCGTCTCCGCCGGGAAGTCCATCGCGATCCGCTCGTCGTCGCGACGGCAGCGCAACGCGCCGCTCAACGTGCTGAACGTCGCGTCCTCGTCGGCCGCGATCCGGTCCGTCTCCCACAGCACGTGCGCGGTCGCGAGCGTCGCATGCCCGCAGAGCGGGACCTCCGTGGTCGGTGTGAACCAGCGGAGCGTGAGCACATCGTCGAGCGGGAGGACGAACGCGGTCTCGGCCAGGTTCATCTCCGCGGCGACCGACTGCATCCACGCCGCGGTGACGGGGCGGTCGAGGAGGCACACCGCCGCGGGGTTGCCGCGGAACCGCTCGTCGGTGAACGCGTCGACCTGGAACAGCGGGAACGACACGCGGACCGGTTACTGGATCACGACGAGGACGTCACCGGTGCCGACGGTGTCGCCGGCCGCGACGCGCACCTCGGCCACCTTGCCGTTGCGCTCCGCGTTGATGTGGTTCTCCATCTTCATCGCCTCGAGGACGAGCACGGCCTGCCCGGCGGTGACGTCGTCACCCTCCGCCACGAGCACCTTGACGATCGTGCCCTGCATCGGTGCCGCGATCGTGCCGTCGCCGGCCCCGCTCCCGGCCGACGTCGCGCCACGCGGCTTCGCCGAGCGGGCCCGGCCCCCGGCCCCGCCGCCACCGGCGGCGGCAACCGTCGGCGCGGGCGGCAGCCACACCCGGACGTCGAAGCGCTTCCCGTTCACCTCGACCGGAACCGCGCGCTCGACGAGCTCCTCGACCTCGCCGTTGGTCGACGCGGCGGTGGCCGTGGCGGGCGCCGGCTCGGTGGCGGGCGCCGTGAAGATCGACTGGTCGACCTCGTTCTCGAGCCACACCGTCGAGTGCCGCCCCGCGGCGAAGTCCGGGTGCGCGAGCAACGCCTGGTGCGCGGGGATCGTCGTGCGGATGCCGCCGATCTCGAACTCTTCGAGCGCGCGCAGCATCCGCGTGCGTGCCCGTTCCCGGTCGGGTGCCCACACGATCAGCTTGCCGACCAGGTTGTCGTAGTACTGCGAGACGGTGTCGCCTTCCTGGTACCCGCCGTCCCACCGCACGCCCGGTCCGCTCGGCGCGCGCATGCGCGTGATCGTCCCCGGCGACGGGAGGAATCCCTTCGCGGGGTCCTCGGCGTTGATGCGGCACTCGATCGCGTGCCCGTGCGGGTGGATCGAGTCCTGGGTGAAGCTGAGCGGCTCGCCGGACGCGACGCGGATCTGCTCCTGGACGAGGTCGAGCTGGGTGACCATCTCGGTCACGCAGTGCTCGACCTGGAGCCGCGTGTTCATCTCGAGGAAGTAGAAGTCGCCGTCCTGGTACAGGCACTCGACGGTGCCCGCGTTCACGTACCCGCACGCGAGCGCGACGCGCACGGCGGCGTCGCCCATCGCGGCGCGGATCTCGGGCTCCAGCCCCGCCGCGGGCGTCTCCTCGATGAGCTTCTGGTGACGGCGCTGCGTGGAGCAGTCACGCTCGCCGAGCCACACGCCGTTGCCGTGCGTGTCGCAGAAGACCTGGATCTCGATGTGGCGCGGACGAGTGAGGTACCGCTCGAGGTACGCCTCGGGACGGCCGAAGTACGCCTGCGCCTCGCGTGCGGCCGACTCGAGCTGGCGCGCCGCTTCGTCGGGCCCGCTCACGACCTTCAGCCCCTTGCCGCCGCCGCCATACGCGGCCTTGATCGCGACGGGCCAGCCGTGCTGCTCGCCGAACGCGACGACCTCGGCCGCGTCGCGGATCGGCTCGAGCGTGCCCGGGACGGCCTCGACGCCTGCGCGCGCCGCAGCCTTCCGGGACGAGATCTTGTCGCCCATCACCTCGATCGCGTCGGGAGGCGGGCCGATCCACGCGACGCCGTCGAGCCCGATCACGGCCCGGGCGAAGTCGGCGTTCTCCGAGAAGAACCCGTAGCCGGGGTGCACGCCGTCGGCCCCGCTGCGGCGGATGACGTCGAGGATGGCGTCGGTGTTGAGGTAGCTCTCGGCTGCGGTCTGTCCGCCCAGCGCGTACGCCTCGTCGGCGTAGCGGGTGTGCATCGCGTCGCGATCCAGGTCGGAGTACACCGCGACCGTCGCGATGCCGAGCTCCCGGCACGTCCGCATGACCCGTACCGCGATCTCCCCGCGGTTGGCGACCAGAATCTTGGACAGCACGTTCGACGGCTCCGTTCGGGTGGGCGCGAGGGCGGGTCCTCCGCGGCCCGTATCCTACGGGTGATGACCTCGGACGCCGCCACATGGGCGACCGTCCGCGCGCGCCTGTCGGGTACCCGCTTCACCGCGTTGCGCGTCCTCGACGAGGTCGACTCCACCAACCGTGTCGTGCTCGACGACGCGCGTGCAGGCATACCCGAAGGCCTCGTCGTCCTCGCCGAGCACCAGACCGCCGGACGCGGGAGGCTCGGCCGCGCGTGGGTCGCACCGCGGGGCGCCTCGCTGCTCGTGTCGGTGCTGCTCCGCCCGGCGCTGGGCATCGAGCGGGTCCATCTCGTGACGATGGCGGCCGGCGTCGCGCTCGTCGACGCCGTGCGCGAGATCGCACGCATCGATGCCACGCTCAAGTGGCCGAACGACGCGCTCGTCGGTGATCGCAAGCTGGCGGGGATGCTCACCGAGGCGGACCTCGGCGCGGACGGGTCGGTGCGGGCCGTGGTGCTCGGTGTCGGGGTCAACGTGAACTGGGGTGCGGTGCCCGACGAGCTGGCCGGCATCGCGACTGCGTGCGACGTCGAAGCGGGTCACTCGGTCGAGCGTGCCGCGTTGCTCGGCGCGTTCCTCGCCGGTCTGGACGGCCAGCTACGCGCGCTCGACCGGGTGCCGCTCGAGTACCGGCGGCGACTCGCGACGATCGGTCGCCGCGTGCGTGTGGACCTGAGCGACGGTCCGTTGCTCGGCCGCGCGGTCGACGTGGATCAGTCGGGCAGGCTGCTCGTCGAGGTGGACACCGGCTGCATCGTGGAGGTCGCGGCCGGCGACGTCGTGCACCTGCGCGACGCGTGACTCACGGATCGAGATCGGACGCCACCAGCTTCGTGAACGCGTCGGCGAGCGTCCGCGTCAGCTCACCGGGCGCGCTCGCGAGCGGTGCGCCGTCGACCGCGCTGATCGCCTGCACCTCGCGCGTCGTCGACGTGAGGAACGCCTCGCGTGCCGCGCGAAGTGCGTCGACCGTGACGTCACGCTCCGCGCACCGGATCCCGAGGCGCGCACAGAGCTCGATCGTCAGCGCGCGCGTGACCCCGAGGAGACAGCCGGCCTCGGCTGGCGGCGTGACGAGCACGTCGTCGTCGTCGAGGAAGAAGACGTTCGATCCGGTTGCCTCGCACAGGTTGCCCCGCGTGTTCGCGAAGACGGCCTCGTCGGCGCCGCGTGAACGCGCGTGTGCGAGCGCGCGCACGTTCTCCGCGTACGAGATCGTCTTCAACCCGGTGGTCGCGCCGCGCTCGTTGCGCGCCCACGGGACGATCACGACGGAGACCGCTTCGGGCGGCGGACCGCACGCGGTCGCCGCGACGATGACCGTCGGCGCCGTCTCACCGCGCTCGGAGCCGAGCGGCGCGGGCCCACCGGTCACCGTGATGCGCAGGCGCGCCTCGTCGACGCCGTTCGCGGCGAGCACCTCGTCGGCCGCGTGCCGGAGGTCGTCACGGTCGGGGAGCGGCAGACCGAGCCCGCTCGCCGAGCGCGCCAGCCGGTCGAGGTGCCGCGTCCACGCGAACGGCACGCCGCCGTAGACGCGCAGCGTCTCGAACACGCCGTCGCCGACGAGCAGCCCGTGGTCGAACGGCGACAGGCGCGCCTCGCCGGGAGCGACGAGCGCGCCGTTCACCCAGACCCTCGGCCCGTCGCTCGCCGGCCCGTCGCTCGTCGGCCCGTCGCGCATGCGGCGACGGTACCCGCCGCGGGCGAAACCGCAGGTCACACGGCGTTCGGTAGAGTGGCGCCTCCGTGGCTGCTTCCCCGTCGTCCCCGCTGCGCGCCTGGTGGCACCGCTACGTGATGGCGTTCGGGCTCGTCACGGTCCTCATCGCGACCGGGATCGTCGGCGCCAACGTCGTCACGGACCAGAAGATCGCCGCGATCCACCGGGTGAAGAACCTCCGTCTGTCGGACCAGAGCCATCCGGCGCGCGCCGGCAACTACCTGATCATCGGGTCGGACTCGCGCGCGTTCGTGGACAACGCCCAGCAGGCGCAGGAGTTCGGCACGCCCCAGCAGGAGGGCGGTCAGCGCTCCGACACGATGATGATCGTCCACGTCGAGCCGAAGTCGAAGCAGAGCCTGCTCGTCTCGATCCCGCGCGATCTCTGGGTGCAGATCCCCGGGCACGGCTACTCGAAGATCAACGCGGCCTTCAACTACGGCTCGACGCCCGAGCAGCACGTGCAGAGCGTGATCGACACGATCAAGCTGAACTTCGACGTCGGCATCGACCACTACCTCCAGGTCGACTTCGCGACGTTCCAGGGGATCGTCGACGCGATCGGACACGTCGCCGTGTACTTCCCGTCACGCGCGCGCGACACGTTCACCGGCCTCAATGTGCCGAATCCAGGGTGCTACTCGATGGGCGGCGCGCAGGCGCTCGCGTACGTGCGGTCGCGGCACCTGCAGTACTTCGTCGACGGGCGGTGGCAGGACGCCGACGGGATGGGCGACATCGGCCGCATCAACCGTCAGCAGAACTTCATCCGCCACCTCGCCGACGTCGCCGTGCGCGCCGGGCTGCGGAACCCGCTCACCGCGAACCAGATCGCCGACAAGGTGGTGTCGAAGCTCACGATCGACGACCAGATGAGCAAGGGTGACATCTTCGGGTTGATGAACGCGTTCCGGAAGGTCGACCCGAACAACCCGAACACGCTGCAGATGGTCACGCTCCCGTGGAAGAACGGGCCGGACCAGCAAGGGCAGAGCGTGCTGTACCTGAAGCAGCCCGACGCCGACCAGGTCCTCGCCCAGCTCCGCAGCTTCGGGTCCGCCGGCTCCGCGGGATCCAGCACCGTCAAGCCGGCCGAGGTCAAGGTCCGGGTGCTCAACGGCACCGGGATCAACGGGCAGGCGGCGGCCGCGAGCAGCGCGCTCGTCAACGCGGGCTTCGTCCCCGCGGGCACCGGCAACGGGCAGCACACGTCGACGACGACGGTCCGCTACCTCCCGAGCGAGCAGGAGAAGGCCGCGTTGGTGCAGCAGTACCTCGGCGGCGTCGGGCGGCTCGTCGCCGACAGCTCGATCGTCGACGCGGACGTCGTCGTCGTGCTGGGGCGCGACTTCCAGCACGTCGTCGCGCCCGGTTCCGGGACGACGGCGTCGACCGCGGCCGCGCCGGCCACGCGCGGTCACACCACCACGACGACGGCGGCCAAGTCCGCCGCGCCGGCCTGCTGAGGCCCGCGCGACGGGGAGGACGGCGTGCGTCTGCTCGTCACCGGTGCGGCCGGGTTCATCGGGTCGAACTTCGCCCGCTACTGGGTGCGTGAGCACCCGGACGACCGCGTCGTCGCACTCGACCTCCTGACGTACGCGGGGAACGCGGACAACCTCGCCGACGTCGCCGAGCGCGTGCCGCTCGTCGTCGGCGACATCGGCGACCGCGCGCTCGTCGAGCGTCTCCTGCGCGACGAGTCGATCGACGTCGTGGTCAACTTCGCGGCCGAGTCCCACAACAGCCTCGCGGTGCTCGACCCGGCCCGCTTCGTGCGCACGAACGTGCTCGGGACCCAGATGCTCCTCGAGGCCGCGCGCGCGGTCGGCGTGGGTCGGTTCCACCACGTCTCGACGTGCGAGGTGTACGGCGACCTGCCGCTCGACAGCGAGGACGCGTTCACCGAGTCGTCGCCGTACCGGCCGCGCACGCCCTACAACGCGTCCAAGGCGGCCGCCGATCACCTCGTGCGCGCGTACCACGAGACGTTCGCGGTGCCGATCACGATCTCGAACTGCGCGAACAACTACGGGCCGTACCAGTTCCCCGAGAAGGTGATCCCGCTCTTCACGACGCTCGCGCTCGACGACCGCCCGCTGCCGATGTACGCGTCGACCGACCATCGCCGCGAGTGGTTGCACGTGCTCGACCACTGCCGGGCGGTCGACGACGTGTTGCAGCGCGGCCGCATCGGCGAGACGTACAACGTCGGCAGCCGCGTCGAGGCGAGCATCGAGCAGGTCGCCGATCTCGTGCTCGGCGCGCTCGGCAAGCCGGCGTCGCTGAAGACGATCGTGCCCGACCGTCCGGGTCACGACCGGCGTTACCTGCTCGACGCGACGAAGATCCGGACCGAGTTGGGCTGGTCGCCACGCGTCGAGTTCGAGGACGGCGTGCGCGAGACGGTCGCGTGGTACGCGGCGAACCGGACGTGGTGGGAGCCGCTGCGCGACCGGGCGCCCGTCGTCGAGAGCGACTGGGCGAACGCGGGCGGGGTGACGTGACGCGGGTGCTCGTCACCGGGACCGGCGGTCAGGTCGGCGCGGCGACCGTCCAGGTCCTGGCGCGCACGCCGGCGTACGAGGTGCTCGCCGCCGACCACGCGACGCTCGACCTCGCCGACCGGGACTCGGTGGAGCAGGTCGTCACGGCGTTCCTCCCCGACGCGATCGTCAACTGCGCGGCCGTCACGAACGTGGACCGGTGCGAGCTCGAGCCGGACGCCGCGTTCGCGGCCAACGCGCTCGGCGTTCGCCATCTCGCGGTGGCGGCGGCTCGCGTCGGTGCGCACGTCGTCCACGTGTCGACGGACTACGTGTTCGACGGGCGCGCCGGCCGACCGTACGACGAATGGGACCTCGTGAGCCCGCTGTCGACGTACGCGCGCTCGAAGCTCGGTGGTGAGCTCGAGCTCGCTCGTCACGCGCGCTCGTGGACCGTCGCGCGGACGGCCTGGGTGTTCGGGCGACGGGGGCACGACTTCGTCCAGCTCGTGCTCGACGCGCTCGCCGATCCGGACGGGCCGGTCCGCTTCGTCGACGACCAGACCGGCTCGCCGACGTACGCGCCCGACCTCGCAGAGATGCTGGTCCGCCTGGCGGTGGAGCGCCGCCCGGGGCTGTTCCACGTCGTCAACGCGGGGCACTGCACTCGCTACCGGCTGGCGTGCGACGTCGCCGAGATCCGCGGCGCCGACCCGTCGGTCCTGCGCACCGTGACGACCGCGGAGCTCGGCCGGCCGGCGCCGCGGCCGGTCTTCAGCGCGCTCGACACGGCCGCGCTCCGGCTCTCGGGCCTGGGGCCGCTGCGCCACTACCGTGAGGCGCTCGCCGAGTACGTCGGCGAACCGGACACTGCCAGGGCGGTGCAATCGTGAGAGTCTCGGTTGTTGGTGCCGGGTACGTCGGGCTGACGACGGCCGCGTGCTTCGCGCACCTCGGTCACGAGGTGACGTGCGCCGACATCGACGAGGAGCGGGTCGCCAAGCTGCGCAAGGGCGAGGTCTCGATCCTCGAGGAGGGCCTGCCCGAGCTCGTCGCGGAGGGCCTGCGGTCGGGGCGGCTGCGCTTCGTCGTCGGCGCGTCGAACGCGGTGGCGGACGCCGAGTTCGTGTTCCTGTGCGTGCCGACGCCCCAGGGCGACGACGGCGCGGCCGATCTCTCGTTCGTCGAGTCCGTCGTCCGCGAGCTCGCGCCGGTGCTGCGCCCCGCGACCGTCGTCGTGAACAAGTCCACGATGCCGGTCGGTTCGACGCGCGTCGTCGGTCAACTCCTGGCGTCCAACCGGGCCCGGCTCGACGACATCCGGGTCGCGTCGAATCCCGAGTTCCTGCGCGAGGGGACCGCGGTCCACGACTTCCTGCATCCGGCGCGCGTCGTCATCGGATGTGACGACACCGCGACGGCAGTGCGTGTCTCCGAGCTCTACCGCGACGTGCAGGCGCCCATCGTCGTCACGGACGCCGCGTCCGCAGAGATGGTCAAGTACGCGTCGAACGCCTTCCTCGCCACGAAGATCTCGTTCGTCAACGCGATCGCGAACCTGTGCGAGGCCGTCGACGCGGACGTCCGCGACGTCACCCTCGGGATGGGGTACGACCCGCGCATCGGGTTCGAGTTCCTCAATCCCGGTCCGGGCTACGGCGGGTCGTGCTTCCCGAAGGACACCGCGGCGCTGCTCCACACCGCGTCGACGAACGGGTACGACTTCAGCCTGCTGTCGGGCGTCGTCGACGTGAACCGGCGCCAGCACGCGCGGATGGTCGACAAGGTGCGCGAGCTCGCGGGCGGCAGCCTCGACGGCGTTCGCGTCGGCGTGTGGGGCCTGACGTTCAAGGCCGACACCGACGACCTGCGGGACTCGCCCGCGATCGCGATCGCGAGCGACCTCCTCGCGCGCGGTGCGGTCGTGCGCGCCTACGACCCCGCGGCGGGGGAGCGCGTCGCGGAGCTCGTCCCCGGTCTGGACGTCGTGACGGACGCGTACGAGGCGTGCCGCGACGCGCGCGTGCTCGCGCTCCTCACCGAGTGGGACGAGTTCCGCTGGCTCGACTTCGCGCGCGTCCGCGAGCTGCTCGAGACGCCTGCGCTCCTCGACGCGCGCAACGTGCTCGATCCTGTCGCGATGCGGCGTCGGGGTTTCGTGTACCAGGGCGTGGGCCGCTGATGACGCGCGCGGTGGTGACCGGCGGCGCGGGGTTCATCGGCTCGCACGTGTGCGACGCGCTCGTCGCGCGCGGGTGGGACGTCGTCGCCGTCGACAACTTCCTGACCGGGCGGCGCGAGAACGTCGCCGACGCCGAGCGCGCCGCGGGCTTCACGCTCGTCGAGCAGGACGTGTCGCGCGCGCTGGACGTCGACGGACGCGTCGACGCCGTGCTGCACCTCGCCAGTCCCGCGAGCCCGCCCGAGTACCTCCGGTACCCGATCGAGACGCTCGACGTCGGTTCCGCGGGCACGCGCAACGCGCTCGATCTCGCCGAGCGCACCGGCGCGCGCTTCCTGCTTGCGTCGACGAGCGAGGTGTACGGCGACCCGGAGCAGCACCCGCAGCCCGAGACGTACTGGGGCAACGTCAACCCGATCGGGCCCCGCAGCGTCTACGACGAGTCGAAGCGCTTCGCGGAGGCGCTGACGTTCGCGTACCACCGGACCTACGACGTCGACGTCGCCGTCGTCCGCATCTTCAACACGTACGGCCCCCGATTGCGGCCGTCGGACGGGCGCGTCGTGTCGAACCTCCTCGTGCAGGCGATGGAGGGTCGTCCGCTGACCGTCTACGGCGACGGCAGCCAGACCCGGTCGTTCTGCTACGTCGACGACGAGGTGCGGGGGATCCTCGCGCTCCTCGACTCGGAGCACGCGGGGCCGGTGAACATCGGCAACACGACCGAGTGCTCGATGCTCGAGCTGGCCCGGACGGTCCTCGACGTCACCGGATCACGGTCCGAGATCGTGTTCGAGCCGCTGCCGGCCGACGACCCGGCCCGTCGGCGTCCCGACATCACCCGTGCGCGCGACCTCCTCGGGTGGGAGCCGAAGGTGGAGCTCGCCGACGGCCTCGCTCGCACGTACGAGTGGTACCGGCAGGAGCGCGACCGTGGCTGACACGACGCCGGCGGTCCCGTCGCGCCCCGCCTACCGCAAGCTGTCGGTGATCGTCCCGATCTACAACGAGCGCAACACGGTCGGGGAGATCGTCCGGCGCATGCGCATGGTCGAGCTGCCCGTCGACCTCGAGGTCGTGCTCGTCGACGACGGGAGTGACGACGGCACCCGCGCGCTGCTCCCGCAGCTCGCGGACAGCACGGTGCGGACCGTCACCCACGACACCAACCGGGGGAAGGGCGCGGCCGTGCGCACCGGGCTGCAGCACGCGACCGGCGATCTCGTCCTCATCCAGGACGCCGACCTCGAGTACGACCCCGACGAGTGGCCGCGCCTCCTCGCGCCGATGATGAAGGGACGCGCGCGCGTCGTGTACGGCTCGCGCTTCACCGGCGAGCGGCGCAACATGCAGCTGTCGTCGTGGCTCGGCAACCGGCTGCTCGTGGGCGTCGCGAACGTGCTCTTCAACACGACGCTGTCCGACCTCGAGACCGGCTACAAGCTGTTCGACCGTCAGCTCCTCGAGAGCCTCCACGTCACGGCCGACCGATTCGACTTCGAGGCCGAGGTCACCGCACGCGTGCTGTCCGCGGGGGAGCGGATCTACGAGGTGCCGATCAGCTACACCGCACGCGAGCGCGAAGAGGGCAAGAAGATCACGTGGCGCGACGGCGCGACCGAGCTGTGGGTCCTGCTGCGGTGCCGGTTCGCGAGATGAGCACGGTGCCCGTCGACCGCGCGCGGGCCGGGAGCGCGCCCGCCGAGCCCGAGGGCCGCACGGGCGGGTGGTCGGCGGTCGTCGTGAACTTCAACGCCGGGCCGCTGCTCACCCGGTGCGTCCGCTCGCTCGTCGCCGACACGAGCGCGGGTGCCGCGCCGGAGGTCGTCGTCGTCGACAACGGGTCGGAGGACGGATCGGTCGACGAGCTGCTCGACGCGTGCCCCGGGACGCGTGTCGTCCGCCCGGGCGCGAACCTCGGGTACGCACGCGCCGCGAACCTCGGCATCGCGGCCGCGGGTCACGACGTCGTCGCGGTGCTCAACGCCGACGTCGACGTACACCCGGGTACCGGCGCAGCGATGCTCGGCCGGTTCGCGCGTGAGCCGAGACTCGGTGCGCTCGGTCCGCACATCGTCGAGGCGAGCGGCGCGACGTATCCGTCGGTGCGCCGCATCCCGACGATGGTCGAGTCTGCCGGTCACGCGGTGCTCGCGCCGGTGTGGCCGGGGAACCCGTTCACCCGCCGGTACCGCCAGGAGGACGAGGACCCCGCGCAGGTCCGCGACGCCGACTGGGTGTCGGGCGCCGCGATCTGGCTCCGGCGCGCCGCGCTCGACGAGATCGGCGGCTGGGACGAGCGCTTCTTCCTCTTCATGGAGGACGTCGACGTGTGCTGGCGGCTGCGCGGCGCGGGGTGGCGCGTCTCGTACGAGCCGGGCGGCGAGGTGCTCCACGTCGAGGGCGTGAGCCGGGCGCGCCACCCGTACCGGTCGATCGTCGCCCACCATCGCTCCGCGCTCCGGTTCGCGGCCAAGCGTTGGCGCGGCGTGCGTCGCCTGGCGCTCGGACCGGCCGCGGTCGTGTTCGCGCTGCGCGCCGCGGCGCTGTGTGCACGGCAGGGACTCCACGACGTGACGAGGTCGCGCGGGCGGTAGCGCGCGGCGGGCCGCCGTCGAGGCGCGGCTAGCCTCTCACAACCATGGCGAAACCGAACCGGGGCAAGAAGTACCAGCGTGGCCGGGCCCGGGCCCGCGCCCGCCGGCCGCCCCGGCGGACCGGGTCGAGCTTCTGGATCGTCGCGGTCGCGGCCGTCGTCGTGCTCGGCGTCGGTGCGGTCGTCGCGCAGGTCGCGTCGAACAAGGGCGCGAACGGGGGCGGCGGCGCGGGCCTGAAGATCGGGGACCACTGGCACGCCGCCCTGGGCGTGAACGTGTGCGGCACGTGGCTGCCGAACCCGCCGGAGACGCCACGCGACTCGCAGGGCCTGATCGTGCGGCACGGCACCGACGTCTACGCCGGCATCCACACCCACGGTGACGGGCTCATCCACTTCGAGCCGCAGACGTCCGACGACGCCGGCGCGAGCGCGACCGTCGGGCGCTTCTTCAAGTACAACGGCTGGAGCCTGTCCGAGACGAGCTTCACGTTCGACAAGGGCGTGAAGAAGTCGAACGGCGACACGTGCCCCGCGGCGAACGGCAAGCCGGCCGCGAAGGGGACCGTCCAGTGGGCCGTCAACGGGAAGGCGCGCACCGGCAACCCGGCCAGCTACACCCCGCACAACAACGACCGGATCGTGATCGCGTTCCTCCCGCCGGGCATCTCCATCACCTCGCTCGGTGACCCGCCGTCGACGTCGAACCTGCCGGCCGCGAACAACATCGAGAGCCCGAACCAGATCCCGGCGGGCACCGCGACGGTGCCGTCGAGCACACCGGCCGCGAGCACACCGGCCGCGAGCACGCCCACCACCGCGCCGGCGACGACCG
This sequence comes from Acidimicrobiia bacterium, assembly GCA_035651955.1. NCBI lineage: Bacteria > Bacillati > Actinomycetota > Acidimicrobiia > Acidimicrobiia bacterium. The sequence continues at coordinate 79,947 of DASRES010000024.1, read as the reverse complement.
CGAAGCCGTGAAGGCGATCGTCCTCGTCGGTGGGGAGGGGACGCGGCTCCGGCCGCTGACGTACCACACGCCGAAGCCGCTCCTGCCGATCGTCAACGTCCCGTTCCTGGAGCGCCAGCTGTCCTGGCTGGCCGGGCACGGCGTCGACGAGGTCGTGCTGTCGCTCGGCTACCTGCCCGAGGCGTTCGAGCGTCACTTCGCGTCCGGTCGCTTCGGCGCCATGCGGGTCCGGTGGGTCGTCGAGCGTGAGCCGCTCGGCACCGCGGGCGGCATCCGGTTCGCGGCCGACGGCATCGACGAGCGCGTGGTCGTCTGCAACGGCGACGTGCTCACCGACCTCGACCTCACCGCGCTCGTCCGCTTCCACGACGAGCGCGCGGCCGAGGCGACGATCGCGCTGACGCGCGTCGACGACCCGTCCGCGTTCGGCGTCGTGCCGACGCGCGACGACGGCGAGGTGGTCGCGTTCGTCGAGAAGCCGCCGCCCGGCAAGGCCCCGACGAACTGGATCAACGCCGGCACCTACGTGCTCGAGCCGAGCGTGCTCGCGCGCATCCCGTCGCGGCTGACGGTGTCGATCGAGCGCGAGACGTTCCCGCGCATGCTCGACATGCCGCGCCGGCTGTTCGCGCAGCACAGCGACGCGTACTGGATCGACATCGGCACGCCACGCAAGTACTTCGAGGCCCATGCCGACGTGCTCGCAGGGCGTGTCGGCCTGCCGCCCGCGCCGGGCGCGGTCGAGCGCGCGGCGGCCGTCTGGGTGCAGGGCGACGCGGCCCTCGACCGCGACGCGCGCGTGCGCGGCCCGGTGCTCGTCGGCGACGGCGCGTCGATCGGCGCGGGTGCCGATGTCGCCGAGTCGGTGCTCGGCCCGCGAGCGGTCGTGGAGCCGGGCGCGCGCGTGCTGCGCTCCGTCTTGCTCGACGGCGCGCGGGTGGAGCGCGACGAGAAGATCGTCGACACGGTCGTCGGACGCGACGCCCGGCTCGACTGCGCCTGACACCATCCGGCCCACCGAGCGTGTCGACGCGCCCGCGGGTCGTGCCCGGGACGGGTCGCGTGCGCAAGTAGTGTCGCCGCCCGTGCCGAACGAGAGAGGATGGCCACGATGAGGACGCTCGTCACCGGCGGCGCGGGGTTCATCGGCTCCACCCTGGTCGACCGGCTGCTCGCAGAGGGCCACGAGGTCGACGTCGTCGACGACCTCTCGACCGGCAACCTCGCGAACCTCGCGGACGCGCGTGCCGACCGCAACCGGCGGTTCTCGTTCCATCGGCTCGACATCCGCTCGCCCGCGGTCACCGAACTCGTCGAGATGCGACAGCCCGAGGTCGTGTTCCACCTCGCGGCGCAGGCCGACGTGCGCGTGTCCGTCGCGAAGCCCGCGTTCGACGCCGAGGTGAACATCATCGGGTCGCTCAACGTCTTCCAGGGCGCGATCGCCGCGAAGACCCGCAAGGTGGTGTTCGCGGGCTCGGGCGGCACGCTGTACGGCACGCCCGAGGAGATCCCGGTCAAGGAGGGACATCCGCAGCGTCCCGAGTCACCGTACGGCGTGTCGAAGAAGGCTGGGGGCGACTACCTCCACTACTACCGGGAGATCCACGGCCTCGAGTTCACGGTGTGTGCGCTCGCGAACGTGTACGGGCCGCGCCAGGACCCGCACGGCGAGGCGGGCGTGGTGTCGATCTTCGCGGGGAAGCTCCTCGAGAAGGAGCGTCCCGTCATCTTCGGCGACGGTCGGCAGACGCGTGACTTCGTCTTCGTCGACGACGTCGTCGACGCGTTCGTGCGCGCCGCCGACAAGGGCGGCGGCCTGATCCTGAACGTCGGGACCGGGGTCGAGACGAGCGTGCAGCAGCTCTACGACACGATGGCCCGGGCGACCGGGTACAAGGAGCCCGCGCAGTACATGCCCGCACGTGCGGGCGAGCTCCAGCGCAGCGCGCTCGACCCCACGCGTGCGGGCATCCACCTCGGGTGGAAGCCGTGGACGACGCTCGACGAAGGCGTCGGGCGCACGCTGGACTACTTCCGCGACAAGTCGCGCCGCTGATCGTTCGACGGACGCGAGCGTCCGTCAGCGGAACAGGTCCTCCGACGGGTGGCGGACGAGCTCGCGCACGGACGAGTCCCGCAACCACGAGGGGTCGAGGCCGCGCACGACCGCGGCCGCGACACGACTCGCCTTTCCCATGACGAGCTCGGCCGCGCCTGCGATCTCGTCCGCGACCGCGACCTCCGTGACGTGGAGCTCCCGCCCGTTCGCGTCGCGCGCGCCGCGCAGGTCCATGACCGCCGCGATGCCCGCGACGCCGATCGCGACGTCCGTCAGCCCGGTTCGCCACGCGCGGCCGAACGTGTCGGACACGACGACCGCGACGTCCACGCCGGCACGCGCCCGCACGCCGTCGCGGATGCGTCGCGCGGACCGGTCGGCGTCCGCAGGCAGGAGCGCCGCGAACCCGTCGGCGACGTTCGACAGGTCGACGCCCGCGTTCGCGCAGACGAACCCGTGCGGCGTCTCGCTGATGATGAGGTCACCGCGCCGGCGCAGGACGCGCACCGACTCGGACTCGACGAGCGCGCGCCGAGCGACGAGGTCGTCGGGGTCGAGCGGGACGATCCGGCCCTCCGCCTTCGACACCACCTTCTGCGTCACGACGACGCAGTCGCCGTCGTGCAGCGGCGTCTCCTGCGCGGCCGCGGCGTCGACGAGCAGCGCCGACAGCGTGTCGCCCGCCGTGACCTCGGGCATCCCCTCGACGGGGATGATCGTGAGTGGGCGCACGACGCCGGGCGCGGGAGCGGTCAGGCGACCGCGTCGAGCGCGTCGCGCGCGAGCGCGGCGGCGACGCGCGCGTCCGTCATCAGCGTGTCGGCGACGACGGCGCGGACGTCGAGCGCGTCGACCTCGCCCGCGCGCTGCGCGTCACCGGAGTCGATCACCAACGTCGCGCAGAAGTCCGCGTAGGCGCGCGCGACGCCGACGCACGAGACCTCGATCCCGAGCGGGTCCATGAGCCGGTCGGCCGGGCCCTTGACCGGTGCACCCGCAATGATCGGGCTGACGCCGACGACCCGGTCGCGTCGCGCCTGCAGCGCGTCGCGCACGCCCGGCACGGCGAGGATCGGCCCGATCGAGATGACCGGGTTCGACGGGCACACGAGCACGGTCTCCGCCCGTGCGATCGCGTCGAGCACACCGGGCGCGGGACGGCAGACGTCGGCGCCCTCGAAGCGGACCGCGACGACCGGCGGCTCGGCGCGCTCGCGCACGAACCACTCCTGCATCCGCAGCTCGCGGGTCGATCCGTCGTCGGTCCGGACAGTGATGCGCGTGGAGACCGCGTCGTCGGTCATCGGGACGAGCCGAGGACCGACCCCCCATGCACGCGCGATCTCCGCGGTGACGGTGCTCAACGTCGCGCCCGCGTGCAGTCGCTCCGTCCGGTACAGGTGCGTCGCGAGGTCGCGGTCGCCGAGCCGGAACCACGTCGGCGCGCCGTAGCGGCCGAGCGCGTCGATGCACGCGAACGTCTCGCCCGCGAGGCCCCAGCCCTGCTCGGGGTGCTCCGCGCCCGCCAGCGTGTACGTGACGCTGTCGAGATCGGGGCTCACGTGCAGGCCGTGGAACGTGTCGTCGTCGGCGGTGTTGACGACCACGACGACGTCCTCAGGGGCGACGACCCGCACGAGGCCCCGCAGGAACCGGGCCGCGCCCACTCCACCCGCCAGTGCCACGAGCATCCGCCGAGCGTAGCGATCGGCGTTCGCACGCGTTCGTGCCGACGGGTCGCCGGCTCGCGACTCGGACGCTCGCCGCTCGGGCGCGACGATGCCGCCCGGGGGGACGGGCGGCATCGACGTCGGTGTTGCGGTCTGTCAGTTCGCGGACGCGCTCGCGCGCTGGAACCGGTACGCGCCCTGCTGGACGACGCGGACGACGCGGTCGGGCAGCGTCTGCAGCTGGCCGGCCCACGGCTCGACGCGGTTGCGCAGCTCGCTCACGACCGGCTCGAACTGACCGGCGAGCGGCTCGACCCGCTGGCGGAGCTCGGTGACGACCGGCTCGACGAGCTGGACGACGTCCGCGCCCGCGCTCGCGGCCCGGTCACGCGCGTCGCGTGCCTGCGCCTCGACGAACCGGCGCGCGTCGCGTGCCTGCCCCTCGACCGCACGACGGGCTTCGCGCGCCTGGCTCTCGATGCGCGCGGTCGTCTCGCGCCGGCGGACCTGCGCCTGCTGGAACGTGACGACCCCGATCCCGACGGTGACGTACGCGGCGTCCTGGAGCGTCTTGCGGATGTCCATGGCGACCTCCCTAGGTCCCGGAACGCCGGGCGCGGCAGCGGTGCCGCGAGCATTCCCGGGCATTCGGTGCTAACAACTGTACGCGCAGGCGTATAACAGTTGCAAGCACTCGTGACAGCTGTCACGAGCAGCACCCCTGTATGCTTCCCCTCCGAGCCGATGTCGCGCGCCCAGCCTCCCGCCGACGGGCCCACGCTCCTCGCCCCCGCCGGGCCGGTCGAGCCGGTTCCCGTGCCGCCGCCCGTCGTGGCGGTCGTCGTCACCCACGACCCCGGTCCCTGGCTCGAGGAGACGCTGCGGACCCTGGTCGCCTCCGACTACCCGAGCCTGGCGATCTTCGTGGTCGACGCCGGCTCGAGTCGGGACCCGACGCCGCGCATCGCGGCCGTCGCCCCCCGGGCCTTCGTCCGCCGGCTCCCCGAGCCGGTGAGCTTCGCCGCCGCCGCCAACGAGGCGCTGGCCGCCGTCGAGGGCGCGACGTTCCTGCTGGTGTGCCACGACGACGTCGTGCTCGACCGCCCGGCGGTCCGCGTCATGGTCGAGGAGGCGTTCCGGTCGAACGCCGCGATCGTCGGTCCCAAGCTCGTGCGCGACGACGACCCCGAGATCCTCCTCGAGGTCGGTCTGCTCGTGGACCGCTTCGGGGTCTCGTTCTCCGGGATCGAGCCGGGCGAGGTCGACCAGGAGCAGCACGACACGGTGCGGGACGTCTTCTACGTGCCCAGTGCCGCGATGCTCGTGCGCGCCGACTTGTTCCACGAGCTCGGCGGGTTCGACGCCGCGTCGTCGCCCGGAGGGGAGGACCTCGACCTGTGCTGGCGCGCACTGCTCGTCGGCGCGCGCGTCATGGTCGCACCCGACGCGCGTGTCCGGCATCGCCGCACCGCGAACGAGCAGGAGGAGACGCCCCGCGCCGGCGGACGGCTGCGCGCGAGGCATCGCGTCCGCACCGTGCTGAAGTGCTACTCGCGGCTCACGCTCGCGTGGGTCGTGCCGCTCGGCGTCGTGCTCGCGCTCCTCGAAGGCGTGCTGCTGGCGCTCAGCGGGCGCGCCGATCGCGCGCGCGCCGGCGTCGGCGCGTGGTCCTGGAACCTGTGTCGCCTCCGTGACGTGCGACGCGCGCGTCGTGTCGTGCAGGCGACGAGAACGGTGCCCGACTCCGACCTGCGCTCGCTGCAGGTGCGGGGGAGCGCGCAACTTCGCCGCGCGGTGACCGGACGAGTCAACGCGGAGGACACGCTGCGCTCGCTCGGCGAGACGGGTCGCAACGTCGTCGGGGTCGCGCGCACGAGCATGCGTCAGCCGCTCGCAATCGGCGTCCTCGCGTTCCTGTTCCTCGTGCTGGTCGGCTCCCGCTCGTTCCTCGCGCACGGTGTGCCCGGCGTCGGGTCGTTCCTGCGCTGGCCGGGCCTCGGCAACCTGTCGCGCGCGTACGGCACGGCGTGGCGGTCCGTCGGGCTCGGGTCGCCTGCGCCCGCGTCGCCTGCTCTGGCGATGATGGCCGCGCTCGGGACCGTGCTCGTCGGCGCGACGGGCCTCGCGCACACCGTGCTCGTCGTAGGTGCGCTGCCCCTCGGGGCCCTCGGCGCCGCGCGACTGACGCGTCGCTTCACGGACGACCCGCTCGCGCGGTTTGCCGCCGCGGTCGCGTACGGCGTGAACCCCGTCGTCCGGAACGATCTCGCCACCGGCCGGCTCGGTCCGCTCGTGGTGTTCGCGCTCGCGCCGTTCGTCGTCGGCGTGATCGTGCGGCTCGGCTGGGACGACCGTCCGCGTCGCGCGACGATCCGCGCGCTCGTCGGCGTCTCGATGCTCGTGGCGGTCGTCACCGCCTTCTTCCCCGCCGGGCTCGCGTTCCCGATCGCAGTCGGTGTCGCGCTCCTGGCCGCCTCGCCGCTCGTCGGCGGGGCACGATCTGCGGCACGCGCGCTCGGCTACGCGTGTGTCGCGACCGCGGGTGCGCTCGTGCTCCTCGTGCCGTGGTCGGTCTCGCAGCTCGCGTCGCGCGACGGTGTCGCGTGGGGCGCGCAGTTCCGGCCCGTCCTCACGTTGGCCGACGTGCTCGCGTTCCGGACCGGGCCCGCCGGCGCCGGCGTCGGCGGATGGGCACTACTCGTCGCGGCGTCGCTCGCGCTCGTCGCCGGGACGGGCGAGCGACTCGCCTGGGCCGCGCGCGCGTGGGTGCTCGCGATGCTCGGCTTCGCGCTCGTCTGGATCCCGTCACGGTTCGCGACCGGGACCCACGTCCCCGCGCCCGAAGGCGCGCTCGTGCTCGCCGCGGTCGGCATCTCCCTGGCGATCGGGCTCGCGGTCGCGGCGTTCTCGCACGACCTGCACACGTTCCGGTTCGGGTGGCGACAGGTCGCGAGCGTCGTCGGCACGGTCGCGCTCGCGCTCCCCGTCCTCGGGTTCGTGGCCGACGCGGGCAGCGGTTCGTGGCACGCGCCGACGAGCGACTGGGCTGCGTCGCTGTCGTGGATGTCCGCCGACAGCGGCGGCGGCTTCCGTCTGCTCGTGATCGGGGACGCGAGCGTGCTGCCAGGCGACGCCGTCCCGCACGGCGAGACCGCGTACACGCTCGTCGGTGACGGTGTCATGGACGCGCGCGAGCTCTGGCCGCCGGCGCCGCGGTCGGGCCGTCTCGTCGGCGACGCCGTGGGCCTGGCCGCGGCGGACCGCACGAGCCGGCTCGGTCACCTGCTCGCGCCCATGGGCGTCCGCTACATCGCGGTCGTCGACCGGCCCGGTCCGTCGTCGGGCCGGCGTGTCCCGGTTCCCGGCGCCGTGGTACACGGGCTCGACGCGCAGCTCGACCTCGCGCGTCTCCGCGACGAAGGCACCGTTAGGCTGTACGAGAACGCGGCGTGGTTCCCGGTGCAGGCGTCGGCGGGTGGCACGACGACGGCCGCGCTCCGCGCATCGGATCCCGTCCAGGCCGGCCTGCGCGTCGAGCTGCAGGGCGCGCGCGCCGCCGCCGACGGCACCCGTGTCGAGCCGGGCGCGCTGCTTCTCGCGCAGACGTACGACGCGCGCTGGAAGGCGACGGCCGGCGGTCGCGCGCTGCCGCACCGCGAGACGTTCGGTTGGGCGAACGGCTGGGACGTCGCACATCCGGGCCGCGTCGACACCCACTTCACCGGTCAAGCGGTCCGCGACCTCCAGATCGCGCTCGAGGTGCTGCTGTGGAGCGGGGCGGTCGTCGCGCTGTGGATGCTGCGTGGCGACCGCCGCCGCGGCGCACGACGCCGAGCCGTGACGGTCACGGTCGAAGGGGCGTCCGTGGAGCCCGAGGTCGTGGTGCCGGCATGACGCGGCACGAGCACCGTGTCTCGCGCGTGCCGATCCTCGTCCTCGTCGTCGTCCTGCTCGTCGTGGCGGCCGCGTTCGGTTCGGCACACCGCGGGACGTCGACGACCGACGCGCGCGCCCGGGAGCTCCAGCTCGCCGCGACGTCGATGCCGGCGCCGAGCTCGCTGTCCGCGGCGTGGTACTGCGCGGCGGGCACCGTCGCGGCCGCGACGGCCGAGGACGAGACGATCGTCGTGTCCGACGTCGGGACCGCGCCCGTGCACGCCGAGGTCGAGGTGATGAGCGGCGGCCCGGGCCTCGCCGGGACGTCCGCGTTCGACGTCCAACCGGGCCAGGAGCGGCGCGTCCTCGTCAGCTCGATCGCGGCGGTGGCGAGCCCGGGAGTCGTGGTGGAGGTCTTCGGCGGCGACGCCGCGGTCGAGCACATCGTCGTGCGCGGGACGTACGCCGCGATCACACCATGTGCGCGGTCCGCCTCCTCGACGTGGTACCTGCCGGCCGGGACGACGGCCGGTGCGCAGCAGTGGCTGTCGCTGTTCGACCCGTTCGGCGACGACGCGATCGTCGACGTCACGTTCCTCACCGACGGTGGTCCACAGGCGCCCGACCCGTTGCAGGGTCTGGTCGTGCCGCGCCGCTCGAAGCTCCTCGTGCCGGTGCACGACGACGTCGCGAAGCAGAACCTCGTGGCCACCATCGTCCACGCGCGAACCGGGCGCGTCGTGGCCGAGCAGTCGCTCCTCTTCGACGGGAGCGCGAACCGCGCCGGTCTCACGCTCGCGCTCGGCGCGCCGGCCGTCGCGACGCGCTGGACGTTCCCGGAGGGCACGCCGGCAGGAGCGCGCGGCTCGCTCGTCGTCGCGAACCCGGGCGCGTCGGGAGCACACGTCCGGATCGCGGTCGACCTCGACGGCCAGGCGAAGCTGTCGCCCGAGACGATCACGGTCGGCGCGCAGTCCGTCGTGAGCGTCGACCTGCTCGCGCACGTCCCGTCCGGTACGGGGTTCTCCGTCCGGGTCCAGTCCGACGTTCCGGTCAGCGTAGGGCAGCTCGCGTTCGGTGCCGCGAACAGCGCGACCACCGTGACGCCGTCCGCGGTCACCGCCGACCGGTGGGTCTTCGCCGTCGGTCGCGTGAACGACGGGTGGGCCGACGTGCTGTCGGTCGTGAACCCGTCGAACCGCACGCTGCACGTCCGTGTGCTCGCGCCCGGCCCGGGTGGCGTGACGTCGGTGACCGGCGACCCGGTCGCCGTGCCGGCCGGCGCGCGCGTCACCGTCAACCTGGGCGCGCGTGGTGTCGCGCTGCGTGCTCCGCTGACGGTCGAGGGTGACGTCCCGTTCGTGGCCGAGCGCGTCGACGCGCACGCGCCCGCGCTCACCGCCTCGCTCGGGATCCCGGATCTGTCGTGAGCGCACGTCCCGGTACGCTCGGGCAGCGATGACCGTCCGCATCGTCGTCGCGGTCGTGCTGCTCGCCGCGGCGTGCGCGATCGCGTGGCACCTCAACCGGCGCCGTCCCGCCCCGCCGACGCGTGACGCGTACCCGATCCCACGTCAGCTCGACCGCGCCGACTTCCCGCGTCCCGATGCGGCGTGGCTGGTCGTGCTGTTCTCGTCGGCGACGTGCGAGAGCTGCGCGCGGATGGCGCCGAAGGTCGCGGTGCTCGAGTCGGACGCAGTCGCGACGTGCGACATCGAGTACGGCGCGCACACGGACCTCCACGCGCGCTACGAGATCTCGGGCGTGCCGATGGTGCTCGTCGTGGACCACGCGGGGGTCGTGCACCACGGCTTCGTCGGACCGACGAGCGCGACCGACCTGTGGGCCGCGGTCGCCGAGGCGCGCGAGCCGGGGTCGACGCCCGAACCGGATCTCGGCGTCCTGTAGAGCGCCGGCGCGGCCGGGCCCCCCCTACTCGCCGGTGCGGGAGCGGGCCGGCGGCAGCGGCGCGACGACGTCGCCGCCGTTGCCCGTCCCGTCGACACGCGGCGTGCTCTCCGGCGGCGGAGGCACCTCGACCTCCTCGCCCTCCGCGGTCGTCGTGACGCGCGGGCCCCCGGCCTTGCGGCCCGCGGCCTCGTCCACCAGCCGCCCGACCTCCGCGCCGTCGAGCGTCTCCTTCTCGAGCAACGCGCGCGCGACGGCCTCGAGCCCTTCGCGGTGCTCCGCGAGCACCTTGCGGGCGCGGTCCTCCTCCTCGCGCAGGATGCGCTCGACCTCCTCGTCGATCACGCGCGCGGTCTCGTCGGAGTAGTCGCGGGTGTGGACGAGGTCCTCACCGAGGAACACCGCGCCTTGCGAGCCCCACGCCATCGGGCCGATGCGGTCCGACATGCCCCACTCACGCACCATCTTGCGGGCGAGCTCCGTGCAGCCGACGAGGTCGTTCTGCGCGCCCGTCGACAGGTGCCCGTAGACGATCTCCTCGGCGATGCGCCCACCGAGGCGCACGACGAGCGAGTCGGTGATGTACTCCTTCTTGTAGATGTGGCGCTCCTCGATCGGCAGCTGCTGCGTCACACCGAGCGCCATGCCGGTCGGGAGGATCGTCACCTTGTGCACGGGGTCCGCGTGCTCGAGCACGTACGCCAGCACCGCGTGACCGCCCTCGTGGTAGGAGACGACCTCCTTCTCCTCGTCGGTCAGCGCCATCGACTCGCGCTTGAGGCCCATGATCACGCGGTCACGCGCGGCCTCGAAGTCCTCCGCGTAGATCTCCTTCGCGCCGCGCCGTACGGCGAACAGCGCGGCCTCGTTCACGAGGTTGGCGAGATCCGCGCCGCTCATGCCCGGCGTGCCGCGCGCCACGATGTCGATGTCGACGTCGGGCGCGATCCGCTTGTCGCGGAAGTGCACCTTCAGGATGTCGACGCGCTCCTCCTGCGTCGGCAGGGGCACCATGATCTGGCGGTCGAAGCGGCCCGGCCGCAGCAACGCGGGGTCGAGCACGTCGGGGCGGTTGGTCGCCGCCATCATGACGATGCCCTCCGACGCCTCGAACCCGTCCATCTCGGCGAGCATCTGGTTCAGCGTCTGCTCGCGCTCGTCGTGGCCGCCGCCGAGCCCCGCGCCGCGCTTGCGGCCGATCGAGTCGATCTCGTCGACGAAGATGATCGCGGGGGACTGCTTGCGCGCGGTCTGGAAGAGGTCGCGCACGCGTGCCGCGCCGACACCGACGAACATCTCCATGAAGTCGGAGCCGGTGACCGACACGAACGGCACGCCCGCCTCACCGGCGACCGCGCGCGCGATGAGCGTCTTGCCGGTACCGGGCGGACCGACGAGCAGGACGCCCTTCGGGATGCGCGCGCCGATCTCCTTGAACTTCCCCGGGTTCTTGAGGAAGTCGACGACCTCGGCGATCTCCTCCTTCACCGCGGTGTAGCCGGCGACGTCCTGGAACGTCGTCTTCGGCTTCTCGGTGGAGTAGACCTTCGCCCGGCTCCGGCCGATGTTCATGATCGCGCCCATCTGTCCCTGGGCCCTCCGGTTCATCCACACGAAGAGCAGGATCAGGAGACCGATCGGCAGCAGGTAGATCGCCAGCGTCGCCAGGATGTTCGAGCCCTGGTGGACGTACTTGACGGTCCCGCCGCCGTCCTTGATCGCGCTGACCACGCTGTCGGGCAGGCCCGTGTCCGGACCGTCCGTCGTGAACTCGGTCTTGCCGTCCTGCGGGGTCTTGAACGTCCCCGTGATGTTGCCGTTCGACTTGTCGACCTGGACGCTCTTGACGTTGCCTGCCTGCGCCGCGGTCGTGAACTCCGTGTAGTTGAGGCTCGCCTTGCTCGTGCCCGACGTGCGGAGGTTGCTGAACGCGAGCACCGCGATGACGGCCGCGATCACGAGCCAGGGGAGCCACCGCGTCCACTGCTGCGAGCCGTTCGGCGGCGTGCCCGACGGCCGCGGCGTGCGACGTGGCTGCAGCGGATCGTTCGGGCGGCGGCTCATGGGGGCGGGACGGCCTCCTCGGGTGGGAACGGGCGGGCCCCGTCGCACCCATGGTAGGGCGGACCCGGTACCCGGCTGGTCCCGCGCACCACGCCCACGACGGAGGACGCGAACTGGAGTCGCCGCGTCCAACGACCGTCCGTGCACGATTTGTTCCCCGCCGCTCGGTCCGCGACGCACGACGCGGTCGGTCTCGAGGTCCCCGTGCCGGCGCGCGTCGCGCACTATGTTCCCGCGCCGTGCCGATCCGGTCCGCCACGACCCGCTTGTGCGCGCGGCCGGAGTGCGCCCGCGCCGCCAGCGCGTCGCTCACGTACCACTACGCCTCGAGCTCCGTCTGGGTCGAGGAGCTCGCGGCCGAGCGCGACCCGTCGCGTTACGACCTGTGCGACCTGCACAGCGCGCGCGTGCAGGTTCCGCACGGCTGGCACCTCGTCGACCGCCGACTTCCCTGAGCGAATCCCGCGACGGGTTCGCCGCGACGTTCGTCGGTACCCTCGGCGTCCGTGGCCGTCGACCGCCGCCCGCCGCCTCCCGTCCCCGGCGGGACGGTCCTGCGCTGGGGCATCCCGGACTTCGGCATCGCGTGGATCGCGGGCGTCATCGTGGGTGCGATCGCGGCCGCGCCGTTCGCACCGGCGGCCGGCGCGCCGAAGCGTGACGACGTCGCGTCGACGGTCGTCGCGCTGTTCGTCCAGTCGTTCGTGTCGCTCGGCGTCGCGTGGTGGATCAGCAACGCGAAGGGCCGGCGGTCCCTCACGACGGACTTCGGGTTCCGCTGGGACTGGCGCGACTCGGGCTGGGTCGTCGGCGGCGTCGTCCTCGCGTACCTCGCGGCCGCCGCGCTGTACCCGTTGAACCAGCTCCTGCCGTCGAACAGCGGGCAGGCCGTCGTCGACACCTTCAAGGCGAGCACCGGTGGCGAGACGGCCTTGTTCGTGATCGGCGTGCTGCTGGTCGCGCCGACGGTCGAGGAGCTCCTCTTCCGCGGGATGCTCCTGCGCGGGCTGCTGCGTCGCATCCCGCCCGGTTCGGCAGTCACGGTGTCCGCCCTCGTGTTCGCGGTCGTGCACCCGTTGCTCGACCCGTCGCTCGGGACGGTCGTCGCCGTCCCGGCGCTCTTCGCGCTCGGGCTGCTCTCGGGCTACGAGGCAGTCCGGACCGGCGGCCTCTCGCGGTCGATCGCGCTGCACGCCGGCTTCAACCTGCTGACCGTCGTCTCGGTCCTGACGAGCCGCTGACCTGCACCGTTCGCGTGGTCGCGCTCGCTGCTCGCCGGGATACCCGGCTCGCGGCCGCTCGCCGCTCCGGCGCCCAAATCATCCCCGGATCATCCTCAAGCCGCGAGCCGGCGACCGCCGATCCCCGGTGTGGGACGGACGACGGGGAGGTCGACGCGATGCGTTGCGCGAGGTGTGCGAAGGGGAGCCTGGTCGAGATCCGGATGCGGGTCGGCGAGGCGGATCTGGTGTTCCGCCGCTGCGGCAAGTGCGAGGCCCAGGGTTGGGAGAGCGCCGAGGGGCACGTCTCCCTCCAGCGGGTCCTCGACCTCGCGCGAGTCCCTCGCTGAGAGACGGCGCGAGTCCCTCGCTGAGCCCGCGAGTCCCTCGCCGACGCCGGCACGGCCGGTGCGCTCGTCCCCCCGGATGCATCGGCGACGACGTGTCCTGGAGCCACCGTCCGCGGTGGCGACGGGTGGCCCACAAGACCGGCCACCCGGTCTCGCGACCAGGAGACGCCAACGCCGGCACGGCGACGGCATCCAGGAGGTGCGGTCCGACGGGGCCGCACCTCCTGTCGCGTCCGGCTCCGCGCGCGTGCGCGTTCCTGCAGCCGGAACGCGCAGGCGGGCTGCAAGGATGGCGGGTGTGAGCCCCCCGCCGGCGTCCTCCGAGCCGGAGGCGGACGCAGAGCCCGCACCGCATCCTGTCGCGCCCGCGACCGCCGCGCCCGCGGCCGCCGCCGGGGAGCTGGACGCCCGCGAGCCGGAATCCGAGCGCGCCCGGACGCTCCGGCTGGTCGAGCGGATCCTGACGTTCGCGATCGTCGCCGCATGCGTCGTGTACGTGCTGTGGCAGCAGCGGCCCGACCTGCTGCTGCGCAACACGACGCCGAACGGCGGCGACATGGGCGCGCACGTGTGGTGGCCGGCGTACGTCCGCGACAACCTGCTGCCGCACCTCCGCGTCGCCGGCTGGGCGCCCGACTGGTACGCGGGCTTCCCGGTCGGTCAGTTCTACTTCCCGCTGCCCGCGCTGGCGATCATCGTCCTGAACGTCGTCCTGCCGTACAACGTCGCGTTCAAGCTCGTGACGGCGCTCGGGCCCGTCCTGCTGCCCGTCGCCGCGTACGCGTTCGTCCGCTCGATCCGTGCGCCTCGCATCGCGGCGCCACTGGCATCGGTTGCGAGCGTCGTCCTCATCTTCTTCAAAGGCGATCCGCGGCTGCACCCGGCGAGCAAGACGGCCGCGTTCGACCAGCACATCATGGGGCTCACGCTGGCGAGCAACCTCGCGGGCGAGTTCTCGTTCGGCATCGCCGTTGCGCTCGGGCTGTTCGCGCTCGCCGCGCTCGCACGCGCGCTCGACAATCGGATCGGACGGAACGGCAAGCGCGCCAACTTCGCCCTGCCCGCGGCGCTCATCGCCGCGACCGTGCTCAGCCACCTCGTCGTGGGCATCTTCGTCGCGGTCGGCGCGCTGATCGTCTGGCTCGCATACCGACCGGCGGTCAACCTGCGCGTCATGGTCGCGATCGCCGGCGTCGCCGGTGCGCTGACCGCGTTCTGGTCGCTGCCGCTCGTCGCGACCCTGCGCTACACGACGAACATGAACTACGAGCGGCTCGACCAGTACGCGCTCTTCCTCTTCCCGCGCTACTTCTGGTGGGTCTTCGCGCTCGGCGTCGTCGCGATCGTCATCGGCGTCGTGCGGATGCGCCGGTCCACGTTCATCGTGCTGGCGATGACGGTCGCGTTCGGTCTGGTCTTCCGGTTCTGGCCCCAGTCGCACGCCTGGAACCTGCGGTTCCTGCCCTTCTGGTACCTGGGCCTGTTCCTCCTCGCGGCGCTCGGCGCAGCAGAGATCCTCCTCGCGCTCGCGACGTTCGCGACCCGGGCGATCGCGCCGCCGCGCCCGCGCATCACGCCGATCGTCGCCGTTGGCCTCGTCGCGGTGACCGCGCTCGCCGCGCTCGTGCGGGTGCAGCAGACGCGCGGGTTCCTGCCGTTCTGGGCCGAGTGGAACTACACGGGCTACCAGCAGACGACGGGGAAGGCGGGCAAGGCGTACCCCGAGTTCCGGAAGCTGGTCGACACGATGGACGCGCTGCCGCCCGGGCGTGCGACGTGGGAGGGCGGGAGCGCGATCGACCGCTACGGCACCCCGCTCGCGCTCGAGCTGCTGCCGTACTTCACGCACGGGCGCATCGACTCGATGGAGGGCCTCTACTTCGAGTCGTCCGCGACGACGCCGTACCACTTCGTCGCCGTCTCCGCGCTGTCCGGTCCGGGCAACGCGTCGAACCCGGTGCGCGGGCTCGAGTACAAGTCGATCGCCGACTTCCGCCTCGGGGTGCAGTACCTGCGCGTCCTGGGCGTCCGCTACTACATGGCGTACTCCACCGAGGCGAAGGCGGCCGCCGACGCCGACACGACGGACCTCCGGCGGGTCGCGACGGTCCCCGATCTCGACAACAGGCTGCCGCTCGGCTGGAGCATCTACGAGGTGCGCGACGCGCCGCTCGTCCAGGGGCTCGCGTACCAGCCCGTCGTCGCGACGAACCCCAAGCGGGGGACGACCGCGCAGTGCTACGGGACTGCGCCGCAGGCCGGCACCCCGGCAGTGCACCTCGACCCGTGGGAGTGCCTCGCGGCGGGCTGGTTCGACCAGGCGACGAACCTCGACCGCCCGCTCGCCGCGGACGGGCCGTCGTCGTGGCGGCGGGCGCCCGCGGCCGTCGCCGACACCACCGCGCTCGGCCGGCCGCTCCCGCACGTCACGGTCACGAACGTCCGCACGACGAACAGCTCCGTGCACTTCCACGTCTCGCGCACGGGCGTACCGGTCGTCGTGAAGGTCTCCTACTTCCCCAACTGGAAGGCGACCGGCGCGTCGGGTCCGTGGCGGCTCACACCGAACCTCATGGTGGTCGTCCCGACGAGCCACGACGTCTCGCTGCACTACACGCGCACGGGCGTCGAGTGGGTGGGGATCGTCGTCACGCTCCTCGGGCTCGCCGCCCTCGCGCTCCTGGCCCGCTGGCACCCGGAGCCCGTCGTCCCGGTGTTCGTCGCCCGCCTGCGCCGTCGCCGGAGTGGCGACGGCGGCGGCGCCGACGGCCCCGGCGAACTGCGCGAAAGCGGCGAAACCCCTTCGACAGGGTGGGTACATTGATGGGTCCCCACGCACAGGAGCGTGCCGTGCCCTCCGACCTCGACGCGATCTTCAAGGCCTACGACGTCCGGGGCGTCTACCCCGACCAGCTCGACGAGCAGGTCGCCCGCCGGGTCGGGAACGCCTTCGTCCGGTTCACCGGCGCGGCCCGCGTGATCGTCGGCCGCGACATGCGGCCCTCGTCGGAGCCGCTCAGCGCCGCGTTCGTCGAAGGGGCGACGATGGCCGGCGCGGACGTGACCGATCTCGGCCTCGCGTCGACCGACATGTGCTACTTCGCGGCGGGCCGGCTCGACGCTCCCGCCGCGATGTTCACCGCGAGCCACAACCCGGCCCGCTACAACGGCATCAAGCTCTGCCGCGCTGGCGCGGCGCCGATCGGCCAGGACACGGGGCTCGGGCAGATCAAGGCCGCGGTCGAGGGCGGCCTGCTCGAGCGGGCCGAGGAGGTCGGGCGGGCGGAGCAGGTCGACATGCTGGACGACTTCGCCCAGCACGTCCGGTCCTTCGTGGACGTCGATGCCCTGCGCCCGCTCGTCGTCGTCGCCGACACCGCGAACGGGATGGGCGGCCTCGTCGTCCCCGCGGTGTTCGACGGTCTGCCCTTCGACCTGACCGTCCTGTACCCCGAGCTCGACGGCACGTTCCCGAACCACCCCGCCGACCCGATCCAGCCGGAGAACCTGAAGGACCTGCAGCGCGCGGTCCTCGATCGCGGTGCGGACGTCGGCCTCGCGTTCGACGGCGACGCCGACCGCGTCTTCCTCGTCGACGACCGCGGGCAGCCCGTCTCAGGTTCGACGACCACGGCGATCGTCGCCAAGGCCATCCTCGAGCGGCACCCGGGCGAGACGATCGTGCACAACCTGATCGTGTCGAAGGCGGTGCCGGAGCTCGTCGAGAAGATGGGTGGCACACCCGTGCGGACGCGCGTCGGCCACTCGTTCATCAAGCAGGTGATGGCCGAGACCGGCGCGATCTTCGGCGGCGAGCACTCCGCGCACTACTACTTCCGCGACAACTGGCGGGCGGACTCCGGATCGATCGCCGCGCTGATGGTGCTCGAGCAGCTCTCCCGCGCGGACCGGCCGCTGTCGGAGCTGCGCAAGCCGTTCGAGCCGTACGCGCAGTCGGGCGAGATCAACACGGAGGTCCCCGACCCGAACGGGGTGATCGACGAGGTCGCGTCGGCGTACGCGGGTGCGCGCCAGGACCGCCTCGACGGCTTGACGGTCGACCTCGGCGACTGGTGGTTCAACCTGCGGCCGAGCAACACCGAGCCGTTGCTGCGACTCAACCTCGAGGCGCCCGACCAGCGGGCCGTCGAGCAGCACACGGCCGAGGTGCTCGCCCACATCCGCCGCGCCTGACCTCGACCCACCCCGACGAGCTTTGGTGGATCGGACACCGCACGGGTGTCGAATCCACCAGGGCTCGCCCGCGATGCGTAGTCTGCGCGACCGCCCCGCCTCGTCGACGTCCTCGAAGGAGCCGTGATGGCGCTCGACCCGCAGTTGCTCGACATCCTCGCCTGCCCCGAGGACAAGGGGCCGTTGCTCTACTTCGAGGACGAGTCGGCGCTGTACAACCCGCGGCTCAAGCGCCGGTACGCGGTGCGCGACGACATCCCGATCATGCTGATCGACGAGGCCGAGACGGTCGACGACGCCGAGCACCAGCGGCTCATGGCCAAGGCCGAGTCCGAGGGGATCAAGCCGACGTTCGAGGCATAGTCCGTGGCTGTCACGGGCGACTCGCTCGACTTCCTCGGGTCGGTCGCCGGCCTCCCCGAGCAGCTCGAGGCCGCGCACCGCGCCGCGGGGGCCATCGACGTCGAACGGTTCCCGAGCGCGGACGGGCTGACCAACGTCGTCGTCCTCGGCATGGGCGGGTCCGGCATCGCGGGTGACGTCCTCGCCGCGAGCGCGAACGCCGCGCTGTCGTACCCCGTGACGGTGCTCAAGCAGATCCGCACCCCGCGCTTCGTCGGGCCGTCGACACTCGCGTTCGCGCTGTCGTACTCGGGCGGCACGGAGGAGACGCTGTCGATGGCGCGCGGTGCGCTCGACGCGGGCGCGCGCCTCGTCGCGGTGTCGGCCGGCGGCGCGCTCGCGCAGCTCGCGAGCGACGCGGGCGCGCTCCACATCGCCTGTCCCGAGGGCCTGATGCCGCGTGCCGCGCTGGGCGCGCTCGTCGCCCCGGTCTTCGTCACCCTGTTCCGCATGGGGCTGCTGCCCGACGCGCATCGGTGGCTCGTCGCCGCGCAGGACCAGCTCGCCGCGCGTCGCGACACGTGCGTCCCATCGGTGGAAGGTTCCGCGAACGTCGCGCGCGAGCTCGCACGCAGGATCGACCGCACGATCCCGATCGTGTACGGCGGCGGTGCCCTCGGCGGCGTCGCGGCGATGCGGTGGAAGGCCGACGTCAACGAGAACGCGAAGGCGCCCGCGTTCTGGAACGCGTACCCGGAGCTCGACCACAACGAGATCTGCGCGTGGGGTCAGCACGGCGACATCACGCGCCAGCTGTTCACGCTCGTCGAGCTGCGCCACGGCTTCGAGCACGAGCAGCTGTCGCGTCGGTTCGAGGTGACCCGCGCGATCGTCGAGGAGGCCGTGCACCAGGTGCTCGAGGTGCGCGCGGCAGGGGAGGGGCGTCTCGCGCAGCTCCTCGACCTGATGTACGTCGGCGACTGGACCAGCTGCTACCTCGCGCTACGCAACGACGTCGACCCCGGCCCGATCGACACGATCAGCCAGCTGAAGGCCGAGCTCGCGCGGTAGCAGGCGACGTCCGTGGCCGGGCTCGCCCGGCGCTACACTCGGCGGCCGGTCGGGCCGTCCAAGCGGCTGTCATCCAGTGATCTGGGCCGACTCCACCCGCAGGTCGAGCGCGTGATCGCTGCCCACGCGCCCGCATACCGAAGGAGTCCCCGATGACGACGACCCAGCCCCGCACGGACGTGCTCGGCGACTTCAAGGTCGCCGACCTCTCGCTCGCCGGGTTCGGCCGCAAGGAGATCGAGCTCGCCGAGCACGAGATGCCCGGCCTCATGGCGATCCGCGAGGAGTACGGACCGAAGAAGCCGCTCGCGGGCGCGCGCATCACCGGCTCGCTGCACATGACCGTGCAGACCGCGGTGCTCATCGAGACGCTCGTGGAGCTCGGCGCGGACGTCCGCTGGTGCTCGTGCAACATCTTCTCGACCCAGGACCACGCGGCCGCCGCGATCGTCGTCGGTCGCGACGGCACGGTCGACGCGCCGAAGGGCGTCCCCGTGTTCGCGTGGAAGGGCGAGACGCTCGAGGAGTACTGGTGGTGCACCGAGCAGGCGCTGCGGTGGCGCAACAGCGACAGCGGCGGCCCGAACATGATCCTCGACGACGGCGGTGACGCGACGCTCGTCGTGCACAAGGGCGTCGAGTTCGAGCGCGCCGGCAAGGTGCCCGACCCGTCCACCGCCGACAACGAGGAGATGGCCGTCGTCCTGGCGATGCTCGGCCGGCTCCACACCGAGGACGACCGGCTGTGGCACCGCCTCGCCGAGGGGATCAAGGGCGTCACCGAGGAGACGACCACGGGCGTCCACCGGCTGTACCAGATGCAGGACACCGGCACGCTGCTGTTTCCCGCGATCAACGTCAACGACTCCGTCACGAAGTCGAAGTTCGACAACCTCTACGGCTGCCGCCACTCGCTCGTCGACGGGATCTGCCGCGCCACCGACGTCATGCTCGCCGGGAAGGTCGCGGTCGTGTGCGGGTACGGCGACGTCGGCAAGGGGTGCGCGCAGTCACTGCGCGGCCAGGGCGCGCGCGTCGTGATCACGGAGATCGACCCGATCTGCGCGCTGCAGGCGGCGATGGAGGGCTACGAGGTCACGACCGTCGACGACGTCGTCGAGACGGCCGACCTGTTCGTCACCGCGACCGGCAACATGGGTGTCATCACCGCCGACCACATGAGCCGGATGAAGCACAACGCGATCGTCGGCAACATCGGGCACTTCGACACCGAGATCGACATGGCCGGCCTCGCGAGGTGGCCGGGCATCGAGCGCGTGAACGTCAAGCCGCAGGTCGACGAGTGGGTCTTCCCCGCGTCGAAAGGCCGTGACGCGCACTCCGTCATCGTCCTCGCCGAGGGCCGGCTGCTGAACCTCGGCTGCGCCACCGGGCACCCGAGCTTCGTCATGTCGAACAGCTTCAGCAACCAGGTGATCGCGCAGGTCGAGCTGTTCACCCACACCGACTTCTACGAGCGCAAGGTGTACACGCTGCCCAAGCACCTCGACGAGCAGGTCGCGCGGTTGCACCTCGGGAAGCTCGGCGTGAAGCTGACGACGCTCACGGAGGAGCAGGCGACCTACCTCGGCGTCCCGCAAGAGGGGCCGTTCAAGCCCGACTACTACAGGTACTGATGCGAGCCGGCTGAGCGGGTTCGGCAGAGGCGGCGAGCGAAGGCCGGAGGCCGGAGTGAGCTCGCAGGAGCGGCGAGCGTCTGCGGGCCGGGTATCCCGGCCCGCAGCGAGCGCGACCAGCAGGCATGCCATTCCACCAACGGTGGAATGGCGGAACGGCCGCGTCCGCCTCATCGACCAGCGCGCGCTCCCGGCACGGTTGACGTTCGTCGAGTGCTCGACGGTGCGCGAGGTGTGCGACGCGATCACGTCGATGGCCGTACGCGGCGCGCCCGCGCTCGGCGCGACGGGCGCGTACGGCGTCGCGCTCGCGGCGCGGCGGTCGGCGCGACGTGCGGACGTCCGGCGGGCCGCGTCGCGTCTCGTCGCGACGCGGCCGACGGCCGTCAACCTCGCGTGGGGCGTCGGCCGCGCGCTCGACGCGTACGAGCGCGGGGGAGCGGGCGCCGCGCTCGACGCGGCCCGCCGCATCGCGGACGAGGATGTCGCCGCGAACCGCGCGATCGGCCGCCACGGCGCCGATCTGCTCGACGACGGCGCGCGCGTGCTGACGCACTGCAACGCGGGCGCGCTCGCGTGCGTCGGGTACGGGACGGCCGTCGGCGTGATCCGCGCGGCTGCCGAGGCCGGGAAGGCGCCGCGCGTGTGGGTCGACGAGACGAGGCCGGTCCTCCAGGGCGCGCGCCTCACCGCGTGGGAGCTCGGACGGCTCGGGATCGACGCCACGCTCGTCGCCGACACGATGGCCGGCTCCCTGATGGCCGGCGGCGACGTCGACGCGGTCGTCGTCGGCGCGGACCGGATCGCCGCGAACGGCGACGTCGCGAACAAGGTCGGGACGTACTCCCTCGCGGTGCTGGCCCGCCATCACGGCGTGCCGTTCTACGTCGCCGCGCCGACCACGACGGTGGATCTCGACACGCCGGACGGGTCGGGGATCGTCGTCGAGGAGCGCGACCCGCGCGAGGTGCTCGAGGTGGGTTCGAACCGCGTCGCACCGCCGCGTGCCCGCGCGCTCAACCGCGCGTTCGACGTCACGCCGGCGCGCCTCGTCAGCGCGATCGTCACCGAGCAGGGCGTCGCCCGCCGGCCGTATGGTCGCTCGCTCGCGCGCGCCGTCCGCCTGGCACGCGGGTAGTCGACCCGCACTTGTGCGTCGTTCGTTGTCGCATGACGGCGCTCAGCGACGCACGAGCGATCGCTGACACACCCCGTGGATACCGTCGACGGCGTGTTGCACGATCTGGTCGCGACGCTGTTCCCGATGCGCTGTCCGGGGTGCGGCGCGCGCGCCGAACCCGTGTGCGCGTCCTGCGCGGCGACCATGCGTCCGCCGCCTCCGGTCGCGCCGCCGGTCGGCGTCGATGCGTGGTACGCGCCCTTCGCGTACGACGGTGTGGCGCGCGAGCTCGTCGCGCGCGTGAAGTACCGGCGCGCGCACGGCGCCGTCGCGTGGCTCGCAGCTGCGATGGCCGATTCGCTCACTGAGTGCGCCGTCGACGTCGTCACCTGGGGGCCGACCACCACCGCCCGGCGCCGTGAGCGCGGCTTCGACCATGCCGAGCTCCTGGCACGCGCGGTCGCGCGCCGGCTGCGCGTCCCTGTACGCGCGTTGCTGACGCGCGCGGCAGGCTCGACCGCGCAGACGGGTCTGTCGTCGGCCGATCGGCGCGGCGGCCCGTCGCGCTTCGACGCGCGTGTGCGCGTACCGCGCGCCACGGTGCTCGTGGTCGACGACGTCGCGACCACCGGCACGACGCTGCGCGACGCGGCCATCGCCCTGCGCTCCCGGGGTGCGCACAGGGTCGTCGCGCTGACCGCGGCGCGCACCCCACCTCCCGGAGCACGTCGCGCGGGATTGCCGGCACGCAGCGTGCGCCGACCATCCACCAACTGGCGGAGATGACGCGCGACGCTGTCAGGCGACCGCAGAAAGCGGCATTCGACGGGGCGGGAGTCAGGGGCGACGAAGGGATGAGGACCAGCAGGGTCGAGCACCACGGTGGGCGGCGCGGTCGGTCGAGCGACGCGAACCGCCGGCCGCCCGCGCCGGCCAGCGCGCCGGACGCCGAGCGGATCCCGCCGGCGCCGGCCACCGCGAACGATCCGGTCGACGAGGTCGTCGACGAGCTGCGCGCGGCACGGATCCGCCGGATCCGCGAGCAGGTCGCCACCGGGACCTACGACCCGCCCGCCGACGCGGTCGCGGAACGCCTCGCCGCGTTCTTCGCCGGGACGGCGGTGGTGCGCTTCCCCCGCCGGAGCTGACCACGCGGCCCGCCGTCGCCGGGCCCGGCCGTCCGTATACTCCGCGTTCCAACGACGGTGAGACGCCGAGGTCGGACCTCCGTCCGGCCGCGCGGAGGTGCCGATGCAGATCGTCGTCCGCGGCAAGAACGTCCCGGTCCCGGCACGGCTGAAGGCCCTCACCGAGGAGAAGCTCACGAAGCTCAGCCGGCTCGCCGCGGACGTCGGGCGCGTCGAGGTCGACTACTCGGAGATCCGCAACCCGAGGGTCTCCGCGAACCAGCTCTGCGAGGTGACGGTCCATCTCAAGCGTCACTTCGTGAAGGCGCACGCGTCGGCCACCGAGCTCGCGGCGGCACTCGACCTCGTGCTCGACAAGGTGTCGCACCAGGTGGCGCGGGTGAAGGACAAGCGCGTGCACCGGTCTCATCCGCGCCGCCGGCGGATCGGCGCGGGCGCCGCGCCGCTCGTCGAGGACGCGTCCGGGCTCGTCGACGAGGACGAGGCCGAGGAGGACGGCGCCGCGCTCATCGTGAAGAACAAGCAGTTCACGATCAAGCCGATGGCACCCGAGGAGGCCGCGCTGCAGATGGACCTGCTCGGCCACGACTTCTACTTCTTCACGAACGCGGAGTCGGGCCAGGCCGCCGTCATCTACCGCCGCCGCGACGGCCACCTCGGTTTGATAGAGGCGGTCGGGTAGCCCAGCGAGCGCGTCAGGGGCCGGGGAGGCCGCCGGTAGAGTGGGTTCCCCATGAGCGTCTTCCAGAAGATCCTCCACGCGGGCGAGGGGCGGAAGCTCAAGCTGCTCGAGCGCATCGTGCCGGAGGTGGCGGAGCTCGAGCCCGAGATGCAGGCCCGCTCCGACGACGAGCTGCGCGCGCTCACCGCGATCTTCCGCGAGCGCCTCGCGGACGGCGAGGACCTCGACGACCTGCTGCCCGAGGCGTTCGCCGCAGTGCGCGAGGCCGGCGTGCGGGTCCTCGGCCAGCGGCACTTCGACGTCCAGATCATGGGCGGTGCCGCCCTGCACTTCGGCTGGGTCGCCGAGATGAAGACGGGCGAGGGCAAGACCCTCGTCGCGACCTTGCCCGCCTACCTCAACGCGCTCGAGGGCAAGGGCGTCCACCTCGTCACGGTGAACGACTACCTCGCCAAGCGTGACGCCGAATGGATGGGGCGCATCTACAACTTCCTCGGTCTCGAGGTGGGTGTCGTCCTCCCCGAGATCGACGACCCGGTCGCCAAGCGGGCCGCGTACGCGGCCGACATCACGTACGGCACCAACAACGAGTTCGGCTTCGACTACCTGCGCGACAACATGGCCGACAGCCGCGAGGACCAGGTCCAGCGCGGCCACAACTATGCGATCGTCGACGAGGTCGACTCGATCCTCATCGACGAGGCTCGCACCCCGCTGATCATCTCGGGCCGCGCCGACGACGCGCACGACCTCTACTACCAGTTCGCTCGCGTCGTGAAGACGCTCCAGCGCGACCGCGACTACGAGGTCGACGAGGCGAAGCGCACCGTCGTCCCCACCGAGGAGGGCATCGGCCGCGTCGAGAAGGCACTCGGCGTCACGAACCTCTACGAGCACGTCAACCAGAACTTCGTCCACCAGCTCCAGGCCGCGCTGCGCGCCAAGGAGCTGTTCAAGCGCGATGTCGACTACGTCGTGCAGCAGGGCGAGGTGAAGATCGTCGACGAGTTCACCGGCCGCATCCTCGAGGGACGCCGCTGGAGCGAAGGTCTGCACCAAGCGGTCGAGGCCAAGGAGGGGGTGCGGATCAAGGAGGAGAACCAGACCCTCGCGACCGTCACCCTGCAGAACTACTTCAAGCTCTACGACAAGCTCTCCGGCATGACGGGCACGGCCCACACCGAGGCCGGCGAGTTCATGCACACGTACAACCTCGAGGTCGTCACGATCCCGACGAACCGGCCGATGATCCGCGCGGACGAGTCGGATCTCATCTACAAGGCCGAGGACGCCAAGTTCGAGGCGGTCGCGGACGACATCGCGGAGCGCCACGAACGCGGGCAGCCCGTGCTCGTCGGCACGATCTCCGTCGAGAAGTCGGAGAAGCTGTCGCGCCTGCTCGACAAGCGCGGCATCCCGCACTCCGTGCTGAACGCGAAGCAGCACGAGCGCGAGGCGCACATCGTCACGCAGGCGGGGCGGCTGCACTCCGTGACGGTCGCGACGAACATGGCCGGCCGCGGCGTCGACATCCTGCTCGGCGGCAACCCCGAGGGACTCGCCCGCAACGAGCTCCTCGCGGACGGCACGACACCCGAGGAGTCACCCGAGCGCTACCAGCAGCTCGTCGAGCGGTTCCGCGTGGAGTGCGCGGAGGAGGGCGACAAGGTCCGCGAGCTCGGTGGCCTCTACGTGCTCGGGACCGAACGTCACGAGAGCCGGCGCATCGACAACCAGCTGCGTGGCCGTTCGGGGCGTCAGGGTGATCCGGGCGAGAGCCGGTTCTACCTCTCGCTCGAGGACGACCTCATGCGCCTGTTCGCGACCGGCGCGATGAACTGGGTCATGGGCCGGGCGTTCCCGGACGACGTCCCGCTCGAGGCGCGGATGGTGACGAAGGCGATCGAGCGCGCGCAGCACACCGTCGAGGACCGGAACTTCGAGATCCGCAAGGACGTCCTCAAGTACGACGAGGTGATGAACGAGCAGCGCAAGATCATCTACCGCCGTCGCCAGCAGATCCTCGACGGCGGTGATCTGCGCGAGGAGGCACTCGAGGCGATCGAGGCCGCGATCACGAACGTCGTCGCCGTGCACTGCCCCGGCGAGTTCCCCGAGGACTGGGACGTCGAGGAGCTGCACCGGCAGATCTCGCTGTACTTCCCGACCAACGTCACGGTCGAGCAGGTCAACGAGCTCGACAACCGCGACCGCCTCGTCGAGCTGCTGCACGACGACGCGCTCGAGCAGTACGACGCCAAGGAGCGGCTCATCGGCGAGGACACGCTGCGCGAGATCGAGCGTCGCGTGATGCTCTCGGTGATCGACCAGCACTGGCGCGAGCACCTCTACGAGATGGACTACCTCCGTGAGGGCATCAACCTGCGCGCGATGGGCCAGCAGGACCCGCTCGCCGAGTGGCAGCGCGAGGGGTTCGACATGTTCACCGCGATGATGGCGGCGATCCAGGAAGACTTCGTCCGCTACGTCTTCCACCTCGAGGTCGTGACCGAGGAGGAGACGCCCCGCCGTGCACCGAGCGGGCTCAGCTACAGCTCGGCGGACGGTCCCGTGCAGGGGGCGGGCGGGTTCCAGGCGGCTGCCGCAGCCGCGCCGCCCGAGGAGATGCTCGCCGCGACGGGCGGCGGCCCGGCCGGTGCCGCGACCGCGGTCGCCGAACGGGAAGAGGTCGCGCAGCAGCCCGTCCGCGTGGAGAAGACGCCGGGCCGCAACGAGCCCTGCTACTGCGGCAGCGGGAAGAAGTACAAGGTCTGCCACGGCGCGAACCGCTGAGCGGTCGGGCCGGTCCTGCCCATGCGCGACCACTCAGAAGAGCTCGCGGAGCTCCGCCGCCGCGTCGACGACGCGCACGCGTACCTGCGCGTCGACGCGCTGCACGCCGACCTCGAGCGGCTCGAGAAGGAAGCGAGCCGTCCCGACCTCTGGGACGACCCCGACGCCGCGCGCAAGGTGACGACCGAGCTCGCGCGCGTCCGTGACGACGTCGAGGTCGTGACCCGTCTCGGCGCGGACCTCGACGACGCGCAGACGTTGTTCGAGCTGGGTCGCGAAGAGGGCGACGACTCCGTCGAGCCGGAGATCGAGCAGACGATCGCGCGCGTGCGGACCGCGCTCGACGAGCTGGAGCTGCGCGCGCTCTTCACCGGTGAGCACGACGAACGTGACGCGATCTGCGAGGTGCACTCGGGCGCGGGCGGTACGGACGCGCAGGACTGGACCGAGATGCTGCTGCGCATGTACACGCGCTGGGCCGAACGTCGCGGGTTCGAGGTCGAGCTCGACGCCGCGAACCCGGGAACGGAGGCGGGCATCAGCTCGGCGACCTTCATCGTGAAGGGCCGGTACGCGTACGGGCTCCTGACCGGTGAGAAGGGCGTGCACCGCCTCATCCGCATCTCGCCGTTCGACGCGAACGCGCGGCGCCAGACCGCGTTCGCGTCGTTCGACGCGGTCCCCGCGCTGGACGAGGCCGAGCAGCCGGAGATCGATCAGAACGACTTGCGCATCGACACGTACCGGTCGTCCGGCGCCGGCGGTCAGCACGTGAACGTCACGGACTCCGCCGTGCGCATCACGCACCTGCCGACCGGCATCGTCGTGTCGTGCCAGAACGAGCGGTCACAGATCCAGAACCGCGCGAAGGCGATGCAGATCCTCGCGGCGCGCCTCGCGGAACGACAGCGCGAGGAACGGCGCGCGCAGCTCGAGCAGCTGTCCGGCGAGAAGCGCGACGTCGCGTTCGGCAGCCAGATCCGCACGTACACGCTCGCGCCGTACCAACTCGTGAAGGACGAGCGCACACGTGTCGAGACAGGCAACGTGCAAGCCGTCCTCGACGGCGACGTCGATCCCTTCGTCGAGGCGTACCTCCACTGGCGACGCCGCGAGTCGTAAGCTTCCCCCGTCCCGGGCGGAGCGGCGACCACTGGTACCCTGGCGAGGCTCATGATCCGGTTCGAGCGGGTTTCCAAGGTCTACAAGGGTGATGTCGTCGCGCTCCGCGACGTCTCGGTGGACGTGCAGAAGGGCGAGTTCGTCTTCCTCGTCGGCCCGTCGGGCTCGGGGAAGTCGACGTTCCTCCGCCTGCTGCTGCGCGAGGACCTGCCGACCGACGGCCGGATCATCGTCGCGGGCCGCGACATCACGCGCCTCGCGTCGTGGAAGGTGCCGCAGCTGCGCCGCAACATCGGTTGCATCTTCCAGGACTACAAGCTGCTGCCCAACAAGACGGTCTACGAGAACGTCGCGTTCGCGCCCGAGGTCGTGGGTCGCCCGCGCCACGTGACGCGTTCGCAGGTCCCGCAGATCCTCGACCTCGTCGGCCTGTCGAAGAAGGCCGACAACTTCCCGAACGAGCTCTCCGGTGGCGAGCAGCAACGCGTGTCGATCGCGCGCGCGTTCGTGAACCGTCCGCTGATCCTCCTCGCCGACGAGCCGACCGGGAACCTCGACCCCGCGACGACGGTCGGGATCATGCGACTCCTCGACCGCATCAACCGGACCGGGACGACCGTCGTCATGGCGACGCACGACGCGCGCATCGTCGACACGATGCGCCGCCGCGTCATCGAGCTCGACCACGGGTCGCTCGTGCGCGACCAGGCGCGAGGCGTCTACGGCGTAGGAAGCTGAGCGAGGCTCACTCATGTTGGCGAAGCTGCGCTACTTCGCGCGCGAGACGCTGATCTCGCTGCGCCGCAACCTGCTCATGACGCTGGCCGGGATCATCACGGTCACCGTCTCGCTCTCGGTGCTCGGCACGGCGCTGCTCGTGTCGCGTCTCGTCGACCACGGCACCGCGAAGTGGAAGCACGGCGTCCGCTTCGAGGTGTTCATGAACGTCGACGCGACGCAGAACCAGATCGACGCCGTCCGCGAGGCGATCTCGAGCTCGCCGCAGGTCAAGAGCTACCAGTTCATCGACAAGCCGCAGGCGTTGAAGGAGTTCAAGCGCCTGACGAAGAACGAGCCCGAGCTGTCACAGGACATCGACGCCAACGCGTTGCCGGAGTCGTTCCGCGTCGCGCCGAAGAAGGCCGAGCAGACCGAGACGCTCGCGGATCAGTTCCGCGTCCTGCCCGGCGTGAAGACCGTCGTCACCGCGCGCCAGGCGTTGAAGACGATCTTCTCGGTGACGAACTGGATCAAGCGCGCGTTCACGATCGCGTTCGTGCTGCTGCTCGCGGCCGCGCTGTTCCTCATCGTGAACACGGTGCGGCTCGCGACCTTCGCACGGCGACGAGAGATCGAGGTGATGAAGCTCGTCGGCGCGTCGAACTGGTTCGTCCGCATCCCCTTCCTCGCCGAAGGGTTCGTGCAGGGGATCATCGGCGCCGGGCTCGCCTTCGCGGTCGTCTACTTCCTGAAGGTCCGGCTCTCGAGCGCGCTCGCAGGCGGCTCCGGGTTCGTGCAGACCTTCTTCCTGACGACGCGCGACGCATGGTCGATCGGCTTCCTGGTGCTGATCCTGGGGGCCGCGATCGGCGTCATCGCCAGCGCGGTCGGCCTCCGCCGGTTCCTCGACGTCTGACCCGCCGCGGGCGACACCTGCCTGCGTGTGCCGAAGCGTGACGCACGGCTCGATTCGCCCTACCGACCGGTAGGTAGGCTGCAGTGCGATGGACCTCGCCCGAGCCCTCGCACCGACCGTCTCCACGTTGCTCGACCGTCACCTGGAGCGGCGGCGGGAGTGGTTCCCGCACCTGCTCGTCCCGTGGACCGCGGGCCGCGACTTCGAGCCCGACGAGGCCTGGGAGCCCGCCGACGCCGGCATCCCGGAGCCGGCTCGCAGCGCGCTGTTCCTGAACCTCCTCACCGAGGACAACCTGCCCTTCTACTTCCACACGTTGACCCGGCTCCGGGCGGGCGACGCCTGGGACGCGTGGACGCGGACGTGGACCGCCGAGGAGGGGCGGCACGCCATCGTGATCCGGGACTACATGACGGTCACGCGCGCCGTCGACCCGGTCGTCCTCGAGCGGGCGCGCATGGCGCAGGTCTCGGGCGGCGTCGTCCCGGAGCCGGCGACGCTGGCCGACGCGCTCGCGTACGTGGCGCTGCAGGAGCTCGCGACGCGCATCTCGCACCGCAACACCGGCAAGCTCCTCGACGACCGCGTCGGCTACGACGTCATGGCGCGCGTCGCGAGCGACGAGAACCTCCACTTCCTCTTCTACCGTGATCTCGCGACCGCCGCCCTCGACGTCGACCGCTCGACGATGGTGTGCGCGATCGACCGTCAGGTCCGCGCGTTCGCGATGCCGGGGACCGGTGTGCCCGACTTCGAGCGGCACGCGCGCGCCGTCGCCGCGGCGGGCGTGTACGACTTCTCGATCCACCATGCACAGATCCTGATCCCGGTCGTGCTCCAGCACTGGCGCGTCGCCGAGCTCGACGGGCTGACGGATCACGCGGAGCGGGCGCGTGACGCGCTGCTGTGCCACGTCGAACGGGTCGGACGCGCGGCACGGCGGCTCTCGGAGCGGCGCGAAGAGCGCGTCGCGGCGCGCGCCTGACGCCAGGCTCATGGCTTCCTCGGCGCCGGCCGTCCCGGGCATCCGCCCACGGCCGGCGTTCGTCCGCATCAGCGACGGCGCCCCCGCACGACGTCCGCGAGGACGGCTGCGCCCGAGTGGTCGACGTCCTTCGTCGCGGTCAGCAGCGTGACGGGTCGCCGTCGCGCGAGGCTGCGGACGTGCGCGAGCGCGTCGGCCGCGTCGGCTGCGCGCAGCTCGTCGCGATAGCGCTTCGCGAACTCGTCGAACCGCTCGGGCACGTGACCGTAGAAGCGGCGCAGCTCGGTGCTCGGCGCGAGCTCCTTGTGCCACTCGAAGTCGGCGTCCTCCTTGCGCAACCCGCGTGGCCAGAGGCGGTCGACGAGCAGGCGCGCGCCGTCACCGCGTGCCGCGGCCTCGTACACGCGCTTGACCCGCACGCGCTCGCTCGTCATCGCGTGCCGTGCCCGCGCCGCAGCGCTGCCAGGAACTCGCCGCGGCGGACGGCGTCGTCGCGGAGCGCGCCGCGCGTAGTGGTCGTGAGGAGCGCGGCGCGACCCTCACGACCATCGCCGCCCGCGCAGCTGAACCGGCTCTCGACCACGACCCCGACTCCTCGCGCCCCGCTCACGCCGACGACCCAGTCCGCGACGTGGGCCGCCGCCTCCGGTTGTACCCACTCGTCGCGGGCGAGCGACGTCACCGCGTCGGCGAGGTCGCCGGTCGCGACCAGCCGGCCGGCGGGCAGGTAGCCGACGTGGAGCAGCGCGTCGACCGGCAGCCGGTGGCACGCGCACCGGGCCCGGACCCGCAGGTCGCGCACGACGACGACGTCCTCGTAGCTGCCCGCGTCGGCGGCGGCGCCGCCCGTCTCTATCGGCAACACGGCCCTACGCTAGAAGCGGGATGGTCTTCCGTCAATCGTTGTTGGCTTTAGAATGACGACGTGACCGACGAGCGAGACGGCGTCCTCGGGCCCGCGGCGGACGGGATCACGAGCCTCGCCGACCCGATGCGGCGGGCGCTGTACCGCCACGTCGTGGACGCGGGCGGCGACGTCGGCCGCGACGACGCCGCCCAGGCCCTGGGCGTGAGCCGGTCGCTCGCCGCGTACCACCTCGACCGGCTCGTCGCGGACGGCCTCCTCGAGGTGCGCTACGAGCGACGCAGCGGTCGCCGGGGGCCGGGCGCGGGCCGGCCGGCCAAGCTCTACACGCGCGCGCGGAAGGCGCTCCAGGTCTCGTTGCCGCCGCGCGACTACGAGGTCGCGGCGCGGCTGCTCGCACGGGCCGCCGAGACCGACACCGGCGCGCGGCGCGCGCTGCTCGACGAGGCGTACCGGTTCGGCGCGCAGCTCGGGGCGGACGCGAGCCATGACGGCGGGGGCGCGGTCGACACGCTCCTGCGCGACCGGGGGTACGAGCCGTACGAGGACGACGGTGTCGTGCGGTTGCGCAACTGCCCGTTCGACGCCCTCGCTCAGGACCATCGCGACCTCGTGTGCGGGATGAACCACGCGTTGCTGCGCGGGCTCGTCGCGGCCCTCGGCGTGCCGGAGCACGCCGTGCGTCTCGACCCGCGCGAAGGCTGCTGCTGCGTCGCGTTCACCCTGGACGCGTGACGGCCCCCGCCTCGCGGCGGGAGCCGTCGAACGTGAGCTCGTGAACGGCGCGCGAGCGGCGCGCTACTTGGGCTGCTTCGTGTAGCGCAGGTAGGGCTTCAGGGTGCGGAAGTCGCCGAAGCGCTTCTTGGCGTCGTCGTCGTTGATGGCGGGGGCGATGATCACGTCCTCGCCCTGCTTCCAGTTCACCGGGGTCGAGACGCTGTGGTTCGCGGTGAGCTGGAGCGAGTCGATCACGCGCAGCAGCTCGTCGACGTTGCGGCCCGTGCTCGCGGGGTACGTGAGCATGAGCTTGACCTTCTTGTCCGGACCGATGATGAACACCGTGCGCGCGGTCAACGTGTCGTTCGCGTTCGGGTGGATCATGTCGTAGAGGTCGGCGACCTCGTGGTCCGGGTCCGCGATCAGCGGGTAGTTGAGCTTGGCGCCCTGGGTCTCCTCGATGTCGTTCGCCCAGCCCTTGTGGGAGTCGAGCGGGTCGACCGAGATCCCGATCAGCTTCACGCCGCGCTCGTCGAACTCCGCCTTGCGTGCCGCGAACGCGCCCAGCTCGGTGGTGCAGACGGGCGTGAAGTCCTTCGGATGCGAGAACAACATCCCCCAGCTGTTGCCGAGGTAGTCGTAGAGGTTCACCTTCCCCTCGGTGGTCTCCGCGGTGAAGTTCGGAGCGTCGTCACCCAAGCGGACTGCCATCGTCATCGCCTCGCTTCTCGTGTGGGTTGTCGCCGGCCGTCGTGTCGGCGGTCGCGTCGTACGTGGTCGTGCCGTGCCGGGCTCGGTCGTGCCCGCCGGCGATCGGGGGGCCCGTCGGTAGGCTCGACGGGCCGACGCGGTCAATGTACTGCCGGTCCCCCCGAAAAGTCGAGCGAAATGGTCGGGAAATGGCTGCGGACGATCACGGAGGTGACCCGTGCGATCCGCATCCGCCCGACCCGGACCAGCCCGACCCGGACCTCGAGGTCGCCGTCCCGCCCGAGCCCGGTGAGGCCGACGCCCTCGCGCCGACCGCCCGGCTCACCCGGGCCGTGCGTTCGCTCGCCATCGACGTCACACCGCTGCGCACGTCGCGCGACTTCCGGCTCGTCTGGCTGGGCGAGATCGTCTCCGAGACCGGCTCGCAGTTCACGCTCGTCGCGCTCTACATCCAGGTCTACAACCTGACGGGCTCGTCGCTCGCGGTCGGCGGCATCGGCATCGCGCAGCTCGTACCGCTCCTGCTGGTCTCGATCTTCGGCAGCCCGCTCATCGACCGCATCGACCGGCGACGCCTGCTGCTCCTCTCGCAGGTCGTGCAGGCGGGCGGCTCGGGCCTCCTGTTGCTCGGCGCGGTCGTCGGCAACCCGCCGCTCCTGCTCGTCTACGCGGCCGCGGGCGTCGTCGGTGGTGTGAGCGGCTTCGCGCTGTCGACGCGCAGCGCGCTCACACCCACGCTCGTCCCCGCGGAGCAACTGCCGCAGGCGCTCGCGCTCAACCAGGCGATGTGGAACACCGCGTTGATCGCGGGACCCGCGATCGGCGGCGTCGTCGTCGCGCAGTTCGGTCTCGCGAGCGCGTACGCGATCGACACCGCGAGCTTCGTCGCGACGATCGTCGCGGCGGTGATGATGTCGCCGCATCCACCCGTCGTGAGTCACGACGTCGCGCACACCGGGCTGCGCGCGGTCGGCGAGGGGTTCCGCTACCTGCGCGGCCGTCGCGTGCTGCAGTCGACGTTCATCGTCGATCTGATCGCGATGATCTTCGGCATGCCGCGCGCGGTGTTCCCGGTCCTCGCTCACGCGCAGTTCCATCGCGGGGACGCGGTCGTCGGGCTCCTGTTCTCCGCGCCCGCGGCCGGTGCGCTCATCGGTGCGCTCACGACGGGCTGGGTCGGCCGCGTGCGCAGGCAAGGTCTGGCAGTGCTCGTCGCGGTCGCGATCTGGGGCACGGGCATCACGCTGTTCGGGCTCGCGGGCGACCGCCTGCTGCTCGCGTTGCTCTGTCTCGCGGTCGCGGGCGGTGCGGACGTCGTGTCGGCCGTCTTCCGCAGCACGATCCTGCAGCTCTCCGTGCCCGATGACCTGCGAGGACGCATGTCCGCGGTCCACATCCTCGTCGTCACGGGCGGGCCGCGCATCGGCGATCTCGAGGCCGGCGGCATCGCGTCTGCGTTCACGCCGACGGTGTCGGTCGTGTCGGGTGGGCTGCTCTGCCTCGGCGGTGTCGCGCTGCTCGCGCTCGCAGTGCCCGCGTTCGCGCGCTACCGCAGCGGTGACGAGGTGTGAGCGGGCTCGCAGCGCGCGACCAGAAGTTGACCGGGCGTCGAGATCCGACTGGAGTGTCATGACGTGGCAGGGTCTCCCGGCACGCCGCTCACGCAGAAGCTCGGCATACGCGCGGGCGCGCGCGTCGCGCTCGTCCACGCGCCGGACGGCTTCGAGTACCAGCTCGGCGCGCTTCCTCCCGACGTCGTGTTGTGCCGTCAGGCGCGCGCACCACTCGATGTTGTCGTGCTGTTCGTCACGCGACGTTCCGAGCTCGAGCGACGATTCCCGCGTCTCGCGCGCGCGCTCGTCCCCGCGGGTGGACTGTGGGTCGCGTGGCCGAAGCGCGCGTCCTGCGTCGTGACGGATCTCCACTTCGAACCGGTGCAACGCATCGGGCTCGACGCGGGACTCGTCGACAACAAGGTGTGCGCGATCGACGACACGTGGTCCGCGTTGCGATTCGTCGTGCGCGCGGCCGATCGCGCGCGCCGCTGATCGCGAGGATGTGCGGTCGGTTCGTCGCGACGTCGTCGCCGCAGTCACTCGCCGAGCGCTTCGACGCGCTGGTCGACGACGACGTCGTGCGCGCGCACGCGCCCGACTACAACGTCACGCCCCGCGCGGCCGTCCCCGTCGTGCGGATGGCCCACGGCGGGAGCACGGCGGAGCGGGTCGTGGAGCAGCTCCGCTGGGGGCTCGTGCCCGCGTGGGCGGACGACCCGCGGGTGGGGGACCGGCTGATCAACGCCCGGGCCGAGACCGTCGCCACGAGCGGGGCGTTCGCGGGGGCGTTCCAGCGGCGCCGCTGCCTCGTCGTGGCCGACGGGTTCTACGAGTGGCGCCGCACGGGGGCGCCCGGTCCCGTGCTCCTGCACCGGCCCGGCGGGGAGCCGCTCGCCTTCGCCGGTCTGTGGGAGGCCTGGTGGGACCGGACCCTGCCGACGGGCGGCGAACCCCTGCTGACCTGCACCATCGTGACGACCGCGGCGAACGCGGACGTCGCCGGGATCCACGACCGGATGCCGGTGGTGCTCGACGACGACAGCTGGCCGGTCTGGCTCGACGACGACGCCGACCCCCGGCACGTCGAGACGCTCCTCGCCCCGGCCCGGCCCGGGACGCTGGTCCATCACCCGGTCTCGACCCTCGTCAACAGCCCGGCCAACAACTCGCCCGCGCTCGTCGAGCCCGTCGACCGGCTCGAGGTCGTCCCCCTCACGCTGTTCGAGTGAGGAGGATGCGGCACTGACGTACGGAATCCGTATGTCAGTGCCGCATCTCGCCTGCGTAGGCTCCCGGCGTGGATCACTCGCAGTTCCTGGACGTGACGCGCGACGAGAGCGCGCGGCTTGCGACGGCGTATCGCGGCGCGGATCCCGCGACACCGGTGCCGTCGTGCCCGGGCTGGACGCTCGCGAAGCTCGTCAAGCACACCGGCAGCGCGCAGGCCTGGGCGCGCACCATCGCCGAGCGGCACTCGATGGAGCCCGTCGACCCACGCACCATCGACCTCGGCCTGCCCGACGACGAGACCGAGTACGGCAACT
Organism: Acidimicrobiia bacterium; assembly: GCA_035651955.1. Lineage (NCBI taxonomy): Bacteria > Bacillati > Actinomycetota > Acidimicrobiia > Acidimicrobiia bacterium. Next base: position 44,674 of record DASRES010000024.1, on the reverse strand, counting down.
GGTTCGCGGCGGGTGCGCAAAAGCTCGTCGACGTGCTCGGCGCGCTCGACCCCGGTGTCCCGTTGTGGTCGTGGGCGGGTGACGACCGCGCCGCCTTCTGGTCACGCCGCATGGCGCACGAGACCGCCGTGCACCGCTGGGACGCCCAACACGCGACCGGTGGCGCACTCGACCCGATCGACGCACCGCTCGCGGTCGACGGGATCGACGAGCGCTTCGACAACCTCCCCGCGACGGCCGCGCGCAGCGGGATCACGCCGACCGGGAACGGCGAGACGATCCACCTCCACGCAACCGACTGCGACGGCGAGTGGCTGGCGCACCTCGTTCCCGACGGGCTCGAGTGGTCGCACGGTCACGGCAAGGGCGACGTCGCGGCGCGCGGCAGCGCGTCCGACCTCCTGCTGATGGTGTACGGACGCGTCCCCGCCGACGCGGTCGAGGTGTTCGGCGACGACGCGCTGCTGGCGCGCTTCCGCGACCTGATGAAGCTCTAGGACGCCGACGGCTCGAGCGCGTTGCGCAGCACGTCGATGACGTGCTCGCGCCGCTCCTTCAGTGCCGCGGGCGAGAGCGGGTCGTCGTCGAGCAACGACGAGATCAACGGCGCGTCGGAGAGATACGACAGGATGGCGCCGTAGCCGGTGAGCAGCATCTGGCGCGGGTCGTAGCGGCGCAGCCGCCCGGCGTCCATCTCACGTGTGAGGAACGCGACGCCACGGTCGAACAGCGGGCGCAGCGCGAGCCCGAGCTCCGCGGACAGGACCGGGCCGCCCTCGATCGCCTCCCGGCGGGCGAGCCGGACGAACTCGGGGCGCTCCTCGAAGAACTGGAACGCCGCCCGCAGGACCCGCTCGACCTGGGGCCATCCCTGCTTGTCGGTGCCGGCCACCGCCGCTTCGACGAGCGCGAACCAGTCCGCGAACGACCGCATCACCACGGCGCTGTAGAGCGCCTCCTTGGACGGGAAGTGGTGCAACAGGCTCGGTCGCCGGATGCCGACCTCGTCGGCGATGTCGTTGAGCGTCGTCGCCGCGAAGCCGTGATCGGCGAAGCGGCGCAGCGCCACCTCGAGGATCAGCTCCTTCGTGGTGGCCGGCCCGGCAGGGTTGCCGTCCATCGGCTCGAGGGTACTCCTGGTCGCCGAGGGCACCGGTCGGCGTCGTGGCCGCCGCACGCGAGGCCCGTTCCGTCTACCGACCAGTAGGTAGGTACGATCCCACCGTGCATCCCCTCATCGCCGTCGTCGCCGGTCTCGTCGTCACCCAGATCGCGATCCTCGCGACGACCGTCTACCTCCACCGCGGGCTCGCCCACCGCGCGCTCACCCTCAACCCGGCGGTCGCTGTCGCGTGCCGGACGATCCTCTGGCTGACGACCGGCATGCGCCCCCGGGAGTGGGCCGCCGTGCACCGTCGTCATCACGCCTCGACCGACACGCCGGAGGACCCGCACAGCCCGGCGCAGGTCGGGTTCTGGCGCGTGCAGCTGGCGAACGCGGCGCTCTACCGGCGCGTCGCGCGTGACGGGGTCACCGTCCGCAAGTACGCGCGCGACATCCCGCAGGACGCGCTCGACCGCGTCCTGTTCGACCACGCCTTCCTCGGGCTCGGGATCGGCATCGCGATCCTGTGCCTCGTGTTCGGGTGGGAGACCGGTCTCCTCGCCGCTGCGGTCCACGCAGTCACCTACCTGATGCTGAGCGGCGCGATCAACGCGCTCGGGCACACCGCGGGCCGCCGGCCGCACGCGAACTCGGCGACGAACATGCAGTGGCTCGCGTTGCTGACCGCGGGCGAGGGCCTGCACAACAACCATCACGCCGCGCCGACGTCCGCGCGGTTCTCACTGCAGCGGTGGGAGCTCGACCCGGGCTGGTGGGCCGTCCGCGCGCTGACCGGGCTCCGGCTCGCGCGCGTCCGCCATCACGACGTCAAGCTGCGCGAAGTCGCCTGACGGCGCGTTCTGGTCAGGCGCTCGGCGCGAGGTCGCGGATCACCTGTCGCAACGACTCGCCGCTGCCGAGGATCGCGGGCGCGGGTGTCGTCACGCCGGCGTCGACGTAGCGCTGGAGGTGCTCGCGGCACGCCTCGGGTGACCCGTGCACGATCAGGTCGTCGACCAGCTCGTCCGGGATCGCGTCGAGCGCAGCAGCGCGGTCGCGCGCCTTCCAAGCGTCCCACATGGGCTGCAACACGTCGCCGCGTCCGAGCCACTCGTGGAAGGCCGCGTACACGGGGACGTTGAGGTACGCGGCGATCGCACGCCGCCCGACGTAGCGCACCAGCTCGCGATCCTCGGTCGGCAGCACGAAGATGCGCGCCACGATCTCCTTGCCCGCCCCCACGTGCGGGACCACCTGGTGCACGTCGTCGGCGGACAGCCAGTTGATGATCGCGCCGTCGCCTTCGCGCCCCGCGAGACGCAGCATCCCGGGCCGCAGCGCGCCGACGAGGATCGGCGGTTGCTGCTCGACCTCGATGCCGAGGCGGAACCCGCGCACCGAGAACGTCTCGTACTCCTGCGTCACCTTCTCGCCGGCGAGCGCGGCGCGCAGGAACCGCACCATGTCGCGGGTGCGGTGGTACGGCTTGTCGAACGGGATGCCGTTCCACTGCTCGACGATGACGTTCGACGACGTGCCGATCCCGAACGCGACCCGACCGGGCGCGGCCTGGCACAGCGATCCGACGCACTCGGCCAGCGTCGCCGCCCCGCGCGTGAACGACGGGACGATCGCGGTACCGAGGCGCAGCGACGGCGCCCACACCGACGCCAGCGCGAGCGGCGTGAACGCGTCGTAGCCGCCCGACTCGGCCGACCAGACGTCGGTGTAGCCGAGGTCGGGCAGCTCCTCGATCCAGGCGCGCTGGTCGCGCAGCGGAACGCCCTCGAACGGGATCGTGATGCCCCAGCGCTGCGTCATGCGCGTGCAACCTTTCGTCCTGTCGACACCTCGCCGTTCTCGTCACGGTGGCGGCGGACGATCGTCGACTGGCTCGCGGTGCCGAGGAGCGTGCCGTCCGCGCTCCAGAGATGGACGAGGCCGTGCCCGAACCCGTCCGCGACCGCGTGCACGCGCACGTCGGCCAGGACCCACTCCGTCGGTGCCCGGTGCGCGACCCGCAGCGTGTTGTCGAGGCTCTGCCCGCCGGCGCGCTGGCCGAGCGCCTGCCCGATCCCGAACGGGACGTAGTCGCCGACGATCGCGAGCGCCGCGGCCGACATCTCGAGCGACGGGAGGCGGACCCACAACGCGCTCCGCCCGTCGCCCGGCGGGCCGGGCAGCTCGTCCTGGTTGCGCGCGTTGGCGAGTCGCATGTCGAGCCGGTCCATGATCGTGCCGAGGTGCCGTTCCATGACGACGCGCGGGGGCGACATCTCCGGCGGCGGCACGTCGGGCTGCAACGCCCACGAGCCGGCGAGGTCGAGCTCACGACGGCCGAGCGCGGCGTTGACCGTGAAGATCTCCTCGCCACCGACCCGGCCGACGACGCGCGCCTGGGACATCTGGTGGCCGCGCACGACCTCCGTCACGTCCAGGTCGAGCACCGACGGCGGGCGAGCGAACGACAGGTACTGCGCGGTCGCCCAGACGAGCGGACGGTCGGTCGTCCGCTCCAGGACCTCGATCGCCGCCCCCAGGCCGCAGCCCCCGAACAGCGCGCCGAGGCCCGAGCACAGCTCGGGCACGATCGGCATGCGCCACCGGAACGGGTCGTGCGTGCGTTGGAGGCCGAAGAAGGCCAGCGCGTCCACGGGGCGACATCGTACGGTCACCCGCGACGCAGCCCCGCGCCGGGTCGCGACCTCTAGCTCGCGACGAACCCGTCCGCGCGGATGGCCACGTAGCCGGTCCCGGCGTTCGCGAGCCCGCGCCAGATGTCGAGCGGGACGTACGGCACGCCGGTGACCGGCGCCGCGTCGCCGGAGACGTGCACGCCACCGAACCCGTCGAGCACCGCGTACCCGTTGCCGTCACGCGTCAGTGCGAACGACCGCGCGATGTTCCATCCCGGCCAGTAGGGCGAGCCGCGCCAACGCGCCGTGCCGTCTACGTGCACGCCACCCCAGCCGTCCAGCACGTAGATGCCGTGGTCGTCGGGCGAGATCGCGACCGAGCGTGCGATGTCCCACCCGGGCCAGTAGGAGCTCGCCATCGGCAGCCGCGGTGCGTCGCCGTACGCGTGCACGCCGCCCCAGCCGTCGAGGATCACGTACCCCCTCCCGGTCGGCGTGATCGCGATCGCGCGGGCGATGTCCCACCCGGGCCAATACGTCGTGCTCGGCGGGAGGCTCGTCGCCGAACCGAACAGGTGGACCGCGCCGAAGCCGTCGAGGATCGCGTACCCCCGGCCGTCCGGCATGACGGCCATCCCTCGCGCGATGTCGAACGAGAACGCGGGCTGGCCGAAGCCGGGCGCGCCACCGAGCGGGATCACGCTGCCGTTCCCCCGGAACGCGTAGTAGCCGCCGGCGGGGTTGGTCGCCGCGCCGTGCACGAAGATCCACGACGGGGGCGGCGGCGGCGCGGGCGGGGGCGCGCCGTTCATGAACTCGACCGCGACCCACACGCGACCCGCGCCGTACGCGACGCCGACGCCGATCCACTGGAACGCGGGGTCCAGCATGTTGGCGAGGTGGGGCGCGGACGCGACGAACGCCTGGAAGATCTGGTCGACGTCACCGCCGACGCCGACGTTCTCGCCGAGCTTGTTCCACGGCACGGTGATGCCGTCGGTGAGCGTCGAGTGGTAGAGGTGGTTCTGCGCGGCCATCGTCGCGGCCCACGCCTCGGCCTTCGCAGTGAGCACGGGATGCGTCCCGAGCCCGGCAAGTCCGTGGCTCGCGCGCAACCCGTTGACGAGCGTGGTCATCGACGCCTCGGCGCCCGGGTCGGCGGCGTGCGCGGACGTCACCGGCGTGAGCGCCAGCAGCGCGGCGATCAGTGCCCCGACGGCCATGAGTCGTCGCATCTGGTCGTCCTCCTCGAACCCGGCAGGGGACCGGTGCGGTCGGAGGGAGCTGCGTTGCCCCCGGGGCGGCCGGTCTCGTCGGACGCCCGGCCGTCGGGCCGCGCGTCGAACCAGTCGCGTTGATCGGCGTGTGGTGCGCGCAGCTTGAACGGGGAAGCGCTACGCGGCGCAGTCGAGCGACACCATAGCGAGGCGGACCGCACGCTCTTCCACGCCACGTCGCCCGTACGCGCAACGCGTGGCAACGGAGCGGCCGCGACGTGCCGGTGTGCGCGCGCTACGTGTCAGGCGACGCTGCTCGACCCGTGCCCGAGCTCCGCCGCGAGCTGTTCGACGAGGTCGAGGAGCTCGCGCGCGCACGCATGGAAGACGGGCGCGTCGCCACCGGCGGGATCCTCGACGTCCTCCCACTCCTCGAGCGCGACGCGGTCGAGACCCAGCGCGGCGACACGTTCGCCGAGCGCGCCGGCGGTGCCCGGCAGGTCGCGGACGAGACGCTTCAACGTCCCGGTCCGGGCGGCCGCCTCGGTGTGCACGCGCCGGACGTAGTGGACGTGCTCGCGCGCCATGGCGACGACGAGATCGGTCGTCCGCAGGTCGTCGTCGCGGAGCTGCCGGCTGCGATGGCCGTCCAGCGGCACCTCGAGCGCGACGAGCGCGTCGCGGGTGCGGAAGCTGATCGGCATGCCCTCGATCACGTGCGTGCCGGCAGTCGTCACGTCGACGTGCGGGGCGCGGGTCGCGAGCATCGCGCCCGCCATGACGGAACGGGCCGCGTTCCCGGTGCACAGGAACAGCACGTGTGGGTTCGCATCGGTCACGACCTACGCGGGGCGCGCCTCGGCGCGCGCCGTCCGGCGCCGCGCGTGCTCGGGGACCCCGTCACGACGGATGCGCTCGTACACGAGGAACGCGCCGATCGGACCGGTGACGATCGCCACGACGGCGAACGTCCACGACCACTCGATCTCGCGTGCGATCAGCAGGACCATCCCGCTGAACGCGAGGAAGATCATGCCGTGCAGCGACCCGAACAGGACCGTGCCGATGCGGTTGCCGCCCAGCCAGAACACGAGCAGACCGACGTAGGTGATCCCCTCGACGAGGCTGACCCACTTCAGCGCGTCGGCTTTGCGCTCGAGCTCGGTGCTCGTGTCGTCCGCGAAGTCGGGCACGCCCGAAGAATAGGGGAGGGCCCCGGGTAGGGTGGCACCGCAGGAAAGAGAGTGGCATGTCCGTGCGGCAGTGGCGTGTGACGGATCTGTACGCCGTGCTCGGGGTGTCCCCGCGCGCGTCCGAGGACGAGATCGACGCCGCGTTCCGCGAGCTCGCGAAGCGCTGGCACCCCGACCGCTGCGGCGGCGACCCCGTCGCGACGGAGCGCTTCAAGCACATCACCGCCGCGTACGACGTGATCGGCCACCCGGAGCGACGCGCGCGATACGACCACGAGCGCGCGCTCGCGGCCGACGTCGTCGCGGACGTGGCGGTCGCGCCCCCGCGACCGCGGCCGGCCCGCGACGGCGACGGGGCGGGACCGCGGCGACCCGTCGCCGACGAACCGGCCCGATCGGAGCCCACGTGGAGCGACACCACGTCGTGGGACCGTCCCGAACCCGAGTGGCGGCCACCGGTCACGTACGTGTCCGAGCGGCGGCCCCGGCGCTTCCACCCCGCGCTCGTGCTCGCGGCCGGCGTCGTCTGCCTCGTCGGCGGGCTCCTCCTCGGGGGGTGGCGTCTGACCGTCGGGCGGGCGGGCTCGAGCTTCGGTGCGCGCGCGACCCGCACGACGGGGACGATCGTCCGTCAGGACGGCCACCGGGCGGTCGAGTTCCGGACGACGACCGGCGCGACCGTCGTCACCCGTCCCGGGGGCGCCCCGAGCGACGACGTCGGGTCGCGGGTCACCGTCGTCTACGACCGGGCCGTCCCGTCGCGCGCCGTGGTCGACCACGACTCGACCGCGAAGGAGATCACGATCTGGATCGCGGTGATCAAGCTCATCGCGGGCGGGGTGATCCTCATCGTGGTGTCGCGCTCGAAGCGGCTCCGTGCGTGGATCGTCAGCCACACCCGTCGCCAGCACGTACCTGTCCGCGCCTGACCGTTTGCGTCGCCCGCGCCCGTAGGTGACGATGTGTCAGATTCGCGCGGCGCGCCGACACGCGCCCCCGCCCGTCGTCCTGGAGGTCCCGATGATCGACTACGTCGTCCGCGGCGCGACGGTCGTCGACGGCACGGGCGCGCCCGGTGTGCGCGCCGACGTCGGCGTCGACGGTGGACGGATCGTCGCGGTCGGTGACGTCGACGACCAGGGCCGGACCGAGCTCGACGCCGACGGGCTCGTCGTCACGCCCGGGTTCGTCGACCCGCACACGCACTACGACGCGCAGCTCTTCTGGGACCCGAGCGCGTCGCCGTCGAACATCCACGGTGTCACGACGATCGTCGGCGGCAACTGCGGCTTCACGCTCGCGCCCATCAAGGCCGAGGACGCCGACTACATCCGCCGGATGATGGCGAAGGTCGAGGGCATGCCGTTGCCCGCGCTCGAGCACGGCGTCGAGTGGGACTGGTCCAGCTTCGGCGAGTACCTGGGCCGCATCGAGGGGAACCTCGGCGTCAACGCGACGTTCCTCGTCGGACACTGCGCGCTCCGCCGCTACGTCATGGGTCCCGACTCGATCGGCAACGCGGCGAGCGACGACCAGGTGCGCGAGATGGTCCGGTTGCTGCACGAGTCGATCGACGCCGGCGCGCTCGGCTTCTCGTCGTCGCAGTCCTACACGCACTCGGACGGCGACGGGAACCCGATCGCGTCGCGCTTCGCGTCGACGGACGAGGTGCTCGCGCTCTGCGAGGCGACGGGCGAGCACCCCGGTACGACGCTCGAGTACATCACTGACGGTTGCCTCGACCAGTTCTCCGACGAGGAGATCGCGCGCATGGCCGAGATGAGCGCACGCGCGCGCCGCCCGTTGAACTGGAACGTGCTGACGCTCGACTCGAAGTCACCCGAGAAGGCCGCGCACCAGCTGTCGGCGTCGGACGCCGCGGCTGCGAAGGGCGGGCGGATCGTCGCGCTCACGATGCCGACGCTCGTCCCGATGAACATGAGCTTCCGCAACTACTGCGCGTTGTTCATGCTCCCCGACTGGGGTCCGATCATGGCGCTGCCCGTCCCCGAGCGGATCGCGAAGCTGCGCGATCCTCAGACCCGTCGCTTCATGGACGAGCGCGCGCACTCGCCGGAGGCGGGTGTGTTCCGCCGCCTCGCGAGCTGGGGCAACTACGAGATCGGCGACACGTTCTCCGCCGCCAACGAGGGGTTGAAGGGGCGGCGGATCCACGAGCTCGCGGCCGAGCGGGGCCAGGAGCCGTTCGACACGTTGCTCGACGTCGTGATCGCCGACGACCTCCGCACGATCCTGTGGCCGATCCCGTCCGACGGCGACGACGCGAGCTGGAAGCTCCGGGCCGAGACGTGGAACGACCCACGCGTCCTCATCGGCGGGTCCGACGCCGGCGCGCACCTCGATCGCATGCTCGGGTCGCAGTACACGACGTCGTTCCTGCGCGACTGCATCCGCGGCCGCAAGCTCGTCTCGATGGAGCGCGCGGTGCAGCTCATGACGAGCGAGCCCGCGAAGCTGTTCGGCCTGCGCGACCGCGGACGGATCTCGGTCGGCGCGCACGCCGACCTCGTCGTCTTCGATCCCGAGACGGTCGGTGCCTCGAAGGCGCGGCTCGTCGAGGACCTGCCCGGCGACTCCGCACGACTGTTCGCCGACTCGACGGGTGTCGTGCGCGTGCTCGTCAACGGGGTCGAGACCGTCGTCGACGACCGGCCGACCGGTCAGCTGCCCGGGTCGTTGCTGCGCTCCGGTCGCGACACCGACACGGTCGCGACGAGCTGACGCTCAGCTCGCCCGCGCCGTGGGCGTGAACCGGACGGGCATCGACTCCAGACCGCTGATGAAGTTCGCCTCGCGGCGGGGGAGCGGGGCGTCCGTCGCGAGCTCGATGTCGGGAAGACGGGAGAGGAGCTGCTCGAAGAACACCCGCATCTCGAGCCGGGCGAGGCTGTTGCCGAGGCAGAAGTGCGCGCCGAACCCGAACGCGACATGGTCGTTCGGCTGCCGCGTCGAGTCGAAGCGCTCGGGGTCGTCGAACGTGCGCTCGTCGAAGTTGGCCGACTCGTAGAGCAGCATGATCTTCTGACCCGCGCGCAGGTCGGACCCGTGGAACGTGACGTCGCGCGTCAGGGTTCGGCACATGTTCTTGATCGGGGACACCCAGCGCAGCATCTCCTCGACCGCGACCGTGATCCCATTCGGGTCGCGCGCGAGCCGGTCGCGTTGTGCGTGGTCGCGCAGCAGCTGCTCCATGCCGCCGCTCAGCACGTGACGGGTCGTCTCGTCGCCGCCGACGAGCACGAGCAGCGACTCGTGGACCGTCTCGTCCTCGTCGAGCCGGTCGCCGTCGACCTCGGCATGGACGAGCACGCTCATGAGGTCTTCGGTCGGGTGCTCGCGTCGTGACGCGATCACGTGGCGGGCGTACGCGTCGTACTCGCCGAACGCCTCGCCCGCGCGCAGCAGCATCTCCTCGCTGATGTTCCCGCCCTGCGCGCTCACCATGTCGTCGGACCAGCGCAGCAGCTTGTCGCGGTCCTCGGGCTCCACCCCGAGCATGTCGCCGATGACGATCATCGGCAACGGTGCGGCGAGCTCCCGAACGAAGTCGCACTCGCCGCGCTCGCAGACGTCGTCGATGAGCTCGTTGCAGAGCGCGCGGATCTTGTCCTCCTGCTCCCGGACGCGCTTCGGCGTGAACCCCCGGTTGACGAGCTTCCTCCGCTGCCAGTGCGCGGGATCGTCCATGTCGATCATCATCGGCAGCGGACCGTTGTCGGGACGGATGCCGCCCGCGCTCGAGAACGTCGCGGGATCCCTCGACGCGTCGAGCACGGCGGCGTAGCTCGCGGCACCCCACACGCCGTTGCGCTCGTCGAAGTAGACGGGCTCGTTGTCGCGCATCCACTTGTAGACGGGGTGCGAGTCGCCGGCGTAGAGCCGCCCGTCGAGCAGGTCGATCGAACGGCGCGTCTCGGTCGTCATCGGGCAGGAACCTCGTACCTAGCGGGAGGGGTCGTCATCTTGGCGCACGGGCAGTCGTGCGCGCCCGTTCGACGGGGAACGCTTCCACTCGTGGCCGCGACGGCGACGGCGACGACACCCGCACCGGCGACGGTGCAGCCGCACCCGCGGCGCTGGTCGGTCCTCGGCGTGCTGTGCCTGAGCCTGCTCGTCGTCGGGCTCGACAACACGATCCTCAACGTCGCGCTCCCGAGCCTCGTGCGCGACCTGCACGCGTCGAACACGCAGCTGCAGTGGATCGTCGACGCGTACACGATCGTGTTCGCGAGCGCGCTGCTCGTCGCGGGGAGTCTCGGCGACCGCTTCGGCCGGCGCGGCTGCTTGCTGATCGGGTTGCTGATCTTCGGCGCGGGCTCGGCCGCGTCGGCATTCGCGGGAAGCGCCAACCAGCTCATCTTCACGCGCGGCGTGATGGGCATCGGCGGCGCCCTCATCATGCCGGCGACGCTGTCGATCCTGACGAACGTCTTCCCTGCGGAGGAGCTCGGGCGCGCGATCGGCATCTGGGCCGGTGTGTCGGGACTCGGCGTCGCGATCGGCCCGATGGTCGGGGGGTGGCTCCTCGACAACTTCTGGTGGGGATCGGTGTTCCTCGTGAACGTGCCGATCATCGTCCTCGCGCTGATCGCGGTCGTCGTGCTCGTGCCCACGTCGCGCGACCCGAGCGCGCCTCCGCTGGACGCGCTCGGGTTCGTGCTGTCCGCCGCCGGGATCACCGCACTGCTCTTCGGGATCATCGAGGCACCGACGCACGGATGGTCGTCGACGCCGATCCTCGTCGCGTTCACGATCGGCGTCGTGCTGGTCGCCGCGTTCGTGCTGTGGGAGATGCACACCGAGTACCCGATGCTCGACGTGCGCTTCTTCCAGAACCCGCGGTTCAGCGCGGCATCCGTCGCCGTCACGCTGGTGTTCTTCGCGATGTTCGGGTCGCTGTTCTTCCTCAGCCAGTACCTGCAGTTCGTGCTCGGCTACGACCCGTTGCAGGCCGGCATCCGCACGCTGCCGGTCGCGGTCGCGCTGATGGTGGCGGCACCGACCAGCAGCGTCCTCGTGCGCAGGTTCGGCTCGAAGCTGGTCGTCGCGGGTGGGCTCGCGGTCGTCGCGGTCGCGCTCGCGTTGCTCACACGGGCGACGGCGACGTCCGGCTACCCACTCGTCGCGGTCGTGCTCCTCGTCCTCGGTCTCGGGATGGGGACCGCGATGGCACCCGCGACCGAGTCCATCATGGGGTCGCTCCCACCTGAGCGGGCCGGCGTCGGTTCGGCGGTCAACGACACGACCCGCCAGCTCGGTGGCGCGCTCGGTGTCGCCGTGCTCGGGAGCGTGATGCAGAGCGCGTACGTCGCGCGCGTCGACGCCGTCCCCCAGCTCCACGAGCTCCCACCGGCCGCGCTCTCGGCCGTCCGCAGCTCGGTGGGCGGCGCGGCGGAGGTCGCCGCGCACCTTCCGGCCCAGTTCCGCGAGCAGCTCGTCAAGCTGGCCAACGAGGCGTTCGTGCACGGCATGACACGCGCCGTGATCGTCGGCGCGGTGATCGCGCTGTGCGGTGCGCTCGTCGCGCTCGTGTTCCTCCCGGCACGGCCGGTCGCGGCGGCCGAGGCTCCCGCGGAGCTCGACGAGCTCGTGGTTGCGACCGCGCAGGCCATCCCGACCGAGTCGCCGCGTCGGCGCGTCCTGTCCGCGACCGTCGACCTGCTGAAGGAGGCGGGGTTCTCGAGCTTGAACTTCCACGCGGTGTCGACGAAGGCGGGCGTCAGCACGTCGACGCTCGAACGGATCTGGAGCTCGAAGGTCGACCTCGTCACCGCGGTCGTCGCCGAGCTGTCGGAGCGGCTGCCCGTCCCGGACACGGGTTCGGTACGCGACGACGCGATCGCGTACCTCGACGCGCTCGCGTCGCTGTTCGCCGCGCCGTGGGCGCCGGGCGTGATCGCGGTGCTCGTCGGCGAGGCCGGCCGCCATCCCGACCTCGCAGCGCGGCTGCGCACGTCGGTGATCGGACCGCACCGCGCCGCGCTGATCGACGCGCTGCGACGCGGTGTCGCCCGCGGCGAGCTCGCGCCCGACACGGACGTCGGCCTCGTCGGGGACGTGCTCGTCGGCCCCCTCTACTACCGGCTCCTCGTCACGGGCGAACCGGTCGACACCGCACGCGCCGACGCGCTCGTCGACCATGCGTTCCGCGCCAGCGCGGTCGCCGCGGCGCCGCGACCGGACTGACCTCAACTCGTGTCGTCCTTGGGCCGGTTCTTCGGGTGGTCGGGATGGTCGGGCGGGACCATCGGTCGTTTGCCGCTGCCGTCCACGAGTGCCCAGCCTTCGCGGTGCTTCAGGTCGTGATGGAAGCCGCACAGCGCGTCGAGCTCGGCGAGCTTGGTGTGCTTCGTGTTCGCCCATGGTTCCCGGTGGTCGAACTCGATGCGGGTGCGCGTGCAGCCCTCGACGCTGCAGCACGGTGACTGCCACAGCAGCGCGATCTTCTGGGCGACCCTCGGCCCGCGCCCGAGGTGGGTGACGTTGGCGACGTCCGCGCCTTTGGTGACGACGAGCTTGAGGATGCTCTCGCCCAGCAGCGTCCGTGCCGTGGTGACGGGGACGGGTCCGAGCCCGGCGATCTCGCAGAGCTCGTCGCCCGCGGTGGAGCCGCGCAACAGCGCCTCGTAGTCGAGGCGGAGGATCGATAGGTACGACGGGCAGCGGTGCTTCGTCTTCGGCGTGTTGTCGGTCTCGTCGGGCTGCTGATCCTGCTCGCGGAACACGCGGACGAACGCGTCGAACACGTACGCGTCGCGTTCCTCGCGGCGTCCTTCGCGGCGCGCGGCGGTGAACTCCTCGTTGACGAGCCCTTCCAGCACTCGGGCGACGCGGCTGCCGTCGCGCACCGTCCCCATGGCGTTGAAGTGCCAGCGGCCTTCCTCGTCGGTCCACGACCGTGCCCGCCGCTGCGCGTGGATGCGTCGCTCGGTCGCTTCCGGATCGGGGTCGCCGTTGGCGCGTTCACGTCCCGCGGCGTCGCGCAGCTCCGCGACCGTCGTGGTCCTGGCCTTGTCGAGCAGGCGCCGTTCCGCGGCCGGATCGCCGTTCGCACCCGCAGCGACGAGCGCGGCCTGGGTCGGCGAGATCTCCCCGTTGCGCATCGCGGTCTCGGTCGCGGGATGCTGGTCGAGCTGCTTGGACAGCTCCAGCTGCCGCTTCGCCGCACCGGTGTTCGTCCCCGACTTCTTCGCCATGCCCTCGGCGGCGTTGCGCTGCCCGCGCCGGCGCCACGTGCCGGCCTCCTCGACACGTCGCGCGAGCAAGGTCTTCGCGTTGGCGGCGTGACGCTCGATCTTGTCGAACGCGTCCCACATCGGCTCCGCGTCGCCGAGCGCGACCGCGTCCGGTTCGAGCGCGCGCAACAACGCGGCGACCCGATCACGTTCCTCGCGCACCTCGGCAACATCGAGCACGGGTTCAGTATGAACGAAGGGTGTGTCACTCAACGGCGCTGCGATGCGCGATCAATCCCGGTAGACGGGAGTGCGCTGCTCCTTGCGGGCCCGGACGGCCTCTTCGAAGTTCTCGGTCGTGAGGCGCACGTACAGCTGCGCGTGTGCCTCGTGGTCCATGTGCGAGAACAGGCTTCCCGCGTCGAGGCTCGACCACAGCAGCCGCTTCGTGCTCTCGACGCCGATGCGACTCCATCCGATGATCCGTTCGGCGACGTCGTAGCACGCGTCGAGCAGGCCGTCGTGGGCGACGGTTCGTGACACGAGCCCGATGCGCTGCGCTTCCTCAGCGTCGACGTCGCGACCCGTCAGCATGATCTCGAACGCGCGGGACGACCCGATCGCGCGCGGGAGCAGGTAGCTGATGCCGAGCTCGCTCGACGTGAGGCCGTTGTTGATGCCGGCAGCGCGGAAGTACGCGCGCTCGGACGCGATGCGGATGTCGGTCGCCGTCGCGAGGCAGAACCCACCGCCGATCGCGGCGCCGTTGATCGCCGCGATGACGGGTTGGTGCATGCGGCGCAGGCCGAGGATCACGTCGTCGAGAAGATCCATCGAGCGGTGCGCGATCGTCGTGCGCGTCAGCCCGCCGATGTTGGGAACGTGACCCGAGTCCTCCAGGTCGGCTCCCGAGCAGAAGCCGTGCCCGGCGCCGGTGAGCACGACGACGCGCGTGTCGTTGTCGGCACTCACCTCCTCGAGCGCCTCGCGCAACGGGACCATCACGTCGAACGCCATCGCGTTCATCCGCTCGGGACGGTTGAGCGTGACCAGCGTGACGTGCGGGCGCGGCTTGTCGATCAACACGAATGACATGCGGGTGACGCTACCCCGGCCGTCGAACCCGACGTTCGGGCATGCTGTCGGCCGTGCTGTCGGCCGTGCGCGAGCACCTTCCGGGACGGCACCGCCTCGTTCGCGTCGCGGCCGGCTGCGTGTGCATCGTCGTGATCGGTCTCGTGGTCGCGTCCTACCTGCTGTTCGTTCGTGCGGGCACCGGCGTACCCGCACACGCCGATGCCGTCGTCGTACTCGCCGGTGGGCGCGGGGAACGGCTTGCACGCGCGCAAGCGCTGATGGCTCACGACGTCGCGCCGACGATCGCGATCTCGAATGGCGCGTGTGGCGCTCGGCGCCCCTATCGCATGATCTGCTTCCGGCCCGAGCCGCAGACGACGCGCGGCGAGGCCGAGGCGATACGAGGGCTCGCGCGCGCCAACAACTGGCGTCGCATCGTCGTCGTCACGTCGAGGTATCACGTCGCTCGCGCGCGCATCCTCGTGCGGCGCTGCTACAGCGGACACACGAGCTTCGTCGGCGCGACGCCGCGTGACGGCGTCGTCGGCTGGGGGAAGCGCATCGTCCACGAGTGGAGCGGGCTCGCGAAGGCGCTCGTCGTGCGCGGCTGCTAGTGCCACGTCAGGGAACGTTTCCCCTCTCGCCCTGGTACCCCTGCACTGGGCTGCCACCACGGGGCTCGTGGGCGGCGGCATCCGCGAGGCCGAGAGCGCCATGACCGCCGCCGAGGCCTGGTGGTCGCGCGGGGCCGAACTGTCGACGTAGTCCGGCGGGAGCGCTGTGCCGGCTGGAGTTCTAACGCTCGAGAACTGCACGGCATCGCTCGGGTCTGCTCAACTGCCCCAGATCGCCGGCTCAGGGCCAACGCCGAACGTCGCAAACGTCGCGGGTCACTCGATCTCGCACGTCAGCACCTCGCCGTCGTCGCTCATCTCGGCGCGGAACGCGTGCGTCACACCGTCGTGGACGACCGTTCCCGAGACCGTGTTCCCGTCGACGTCGTCCGACCGGACGACGACGCCGTCACCGAGGCGCTGCGCGAGATGCGCGGCCAGGCCGGCGAAGGCGTCGGCTCACAAGCCTCATCAGAAGTGGTACCAGACGCCCTCGATCTCGCGGTCCGTGTCGCCCCAGGTCGACCCGCACAGCGCGCACGGGTCACCGGCGGCCAACGCGCTCCTCCTGCTCGAGGGCGCCCGCGAGCTCCCACATCGCGTCCATCATCTTCCGCAGACGGTGCATCGACTCGTCCAGCACGCCGAGCACCTCGTCCGCACGTTCGGCCGGCGTGTAGCGGGCGATGATGTCGACCGTCTCGCTGCCGTGCCCCGCGTCCGCCTCGTCGCTCACGCGGAAGAACTCGAGCGCATCGGGAGCGATCCCGGTCGCGGCCCACGGGTCGGGCGCGAGCCCGGTCCCCTGCGCGAGCCCGTACGCACGCGGGAGCGCGCGGTCGCCGAGGATCTCCAGCCCGTTGATCGCGGTGAAGCCCAAGAGCCAGTCCGGTTGGCGGGCCATCTCCCACCACCACGCGAACGCGTCGCGCGCCGCGCCACTCGACTCGTGGGCCTCGATCGTCGACCGGTCGGATCCCGCGCCCGTCCCGAGACGGATCAACAGCTCGTAGTGGTTGGTGCCCGCCGCCGGATCCCGCACGACCTCCGACATCAGGTTCTCGACCTCGAACGCGATCACGTCGAAGTGCGGGCAGTTCGACACGACCGCGCCCACCCAGCGAGGGAACCGGCGCGAGAACTTCGTCCACTCGTAGACGAAGGCGCGCGCGACCGCGGGTGTGGGCGCCGTCGACATCACACGCACGATCTCGGGCGGATGCCGGAACCAGCCGTCGACGACGGCCTCCTCGACGCGGCGACGCACCGCGTCCGCGGTCACCGCTTCACCCGCGTCGCACGGGTCGCGCCCGTCTCCGCCAGCTCGCGGAGGAGCGCGGCGAGCTCGTCGACGCCGACGCGCTCCTTGGTCACGTTCCGGTTCAGCCACATGACGTGCGCCCCGTCACTGCGCGCGGCCTGCTCGGTGAGGTGCGCGGCGAGCGCGCGGTGGCCGTCACGGCCGTCGACGCCGCACACCGGGCACCGCATGCCGCCATCGTACGGCCGGGGTGATCCGCGTGGCCGGGCGGCGCCGAACTGACGGTGGGGCAGGGGCCGGCTCGCGCGCGTCCGCGCCGTCCCCCCGGCGCGGGACGCGTGCGGGCGGGCTCACCTCGACGAGATGTCCCGCCTCCCGGCGCGCTCAGCCGGTCGGGATGGAGATGCCGACGCCGCCGCGGGTGTCGGCGCCGTAGCGCGCGATCTCGCCGCGGAGGTCGAGCGGGCCGATGCGCGTCCGCGCGTCGCGGGCCGCGTCGTCGAGGCGGTCGGCGGGCACGATCCACGCGACCTCGAACTCGATCCCGTCGGGGTCCTTGGCGTAGAGGCTCTTCGTCGTCCCGTGGTCCGACGCGCCCACCAGCGCGCCCGCGTCACCGAGGCGACCGGCGAGGCGCTCGAGCTCTGCGAGCGTGTCCACCTCCCACGCGAGGTGGTAGAGGCCGACGGTCGAGCGTCCCGCGGCCGAGGGGCCGGCCCCCGCGCCGATCTCGAACAGCCCGATGTCGTGGTCGTTGGTCGAGCCGGGCGCCTGCAGGAACGCGGCGCCGTGGAACCCGTCGGGCGTCATGTCGACGCGACGGAACCCCAGCACCTCGGTGTAGAACGCGACGCTGCGCGCCACGTCACGCACGTAGAGGACGGCGTGGTTCAGACGGGTGATGGGCATCGTGCACCTCGTTCGCGAGTGCGGTGGGGCCGCGCGAGGACAGTTCATCGCGCGGCCCCGGCACTGTCACGCGTCGGGACTGTCGAGGACCGCCTCGATCTCGAGCTGGATCGACACCTTGTCGCCGACCACGACGCCGCCGCCCTCGATCGCCGCGTTCCAGTTGACCCCGAAGTCCCGCCGGTTGATCTCGCCCGTCGCGCTGAACCCCGCACGCGTGCCGCCCCACGCGTCGGCGCCGAAGCCGTTCAGCTCGAGGTGCAGCGGGACCGGACGCGTGACGCCCTTGAGCGTCAGCACGCCGTCGAGCACGAAGTCGTCGCCGTCGCGACGGATGCCCGTCGACCGGTACGACATCGTGCGGTTCTCCTCGGCGTCGAAGAAGTCCGCGCTGCGGATGTGCGCGTCGCGTTGCTCGTTCCCGGTGTCGATCGACGTCAGGTCGATCTCGGCGGTCACGGACGACGCGAGCGGGTCGGACGCGGTGACGACCTGGCCCGAGAAGCGGCTGAAGTGCCCGCGCACCTTGCTGACCATCATGTGGCGGACGCTGAACTCGACGTGCGAGTGGCTGGGGTCGATCGTCCACGTGCCGGGGACGTATCCGGGGATCTGGGCGGTCGTGTCGGTGAGGGTCATGGCGGCCTCCGGTTCGGTGGTTCGGTGACGGCAATCTGATTGAGGGCTCAACCAGAACAGTTCTACCCAACCCTCTTGAGCGCTCAACCATTCCCGCTTCCCGGCGGTACCATCGGGCCATGGGTGAGGAGCCACGCTGGCTGGACAGGGAGGAGCAGCGGGCCTGGCGGGCGTTCCTGAACGCCAACCGCCTGCTCTTCGAGGTCGTCGACCAGCAGCTCCAGCGGGAGGCCGAGATCCCGCACGCCTACTACGAGATCCTGGTGCGGCTGTCGGAGGCGCCCGGCCGGCACCTCCGGATGAGCGACCTCGCGTCAGCGTCGAAGTACTCGCGCAGCAGGCTGTCCCACGCGGTCGCCCGGCTGGAGGAGCAGGGTTGGGTCCGGCGTGACAGCTGCCCGACCGACCGCCGCGGCCAGGTGGCGGTCCTCACCGACGAGGGGTTCGCCACGCTCGAGGCGGCCGCGCCCGGGCACGTCGAGTGCGTCCGCCACGCCCTGTTCGACGCGCTCACGCCGGAGCAGGTCCGCCAGCTGCGCGAGATCTCGGAGGCGATCGTCCGCGGGCTCACCGCGACCGACGCCGCGTTGGTACACGAGTCGCGCCCCTGACCGCGAGTTGTGTACCAACCGACGATGGGCGGCGGTCAGATCACGCCGTCGGCGTGGAGCTGCGCGAGCTCCGTGTCGCTCAGCCCGAGCTCGTCGCGCAGCACGGCGTCGGTGTGCTCACCCAGCCACGGCACGCGTGACTCGGGGCCCTCGGCGACCTTGCTCATCTTCACGGGGTTCCCCGGTGTGAGGACGGGCTGCGCGACGCCGTCGGTGCGCGGCATCTCGACGAGCATGTCGCGGGCGGCGACGTGCGGGTCGGCGACGATCTCCTCGTCGGCGAGGCACGGTCCCGCCGCGATCCCGGCGGCGCCGAGTGCCTCGCACGCCTCGACCTTCGTGCGCGTCGACGCCCACTCCTCGATCGCGGGCCGCAGGACGTCCTCGAGGTGGTCGAGCCATCCCTGACGCGACGCGAAGCGCGCGTCCTCGACCCACTCCGGATGACCGATCACCTCGACGAGCTTCGCGAAGTGCTGCTCGCGGCCGACCTGCACGATGAACCAACCGTCCTTGGCCCGGAAGCCGTGGAGGATCAGCGGGCCGAGATCGCCGTTGCGCAGACCCATCGACCAGAAGTTCGCGACGATGTCGGTCATCGCGATCACCGAGTCCAGCATCGCGATGTCGACGTACTGGCCCTCACCGGTGCGGTCGCGGTGACGGAGCGCGGCGAGCACCCCGATCGTCGCGAACATCGCGGCGCCGATGTCGCCGAGCGCGCCCACCGGGTTGACGATCGGCGGCGCGTCGCCGACGCGCTTCATCTCGTAGATGCCGGACATCGCCTCGGCGACGGCCGCGAACGCAGGCCAGCCCGCGTACGGCGTGTCGACGGTGTTCCCGAACCCCGACACCGAGACGTAGATGCACGAGGGGTGCACACGGGCGAGGTCCTCGTAGCCGAGACCGAGCTTGCGCATCGACCCCGCTTTCGAGTTCTCCGCGATCACGTCGAAGCGGGGCGCGAGCGCGAGGACGAGATCGCGACCACGCGGGTCGCGGAGGTTCACGGTGACGCTGCGCTTGCTGAGGTTGTTGCGGAGGAACGTCGCGCCGACGCGGCGCCCCTCGGGGTCGGTCATCGCGGGGAGGGACCCGCGCCCGCTGTCGCCCGTTCCCGGCGGCTCGACCTTCACGACGTCGGCGCCGAGCCGGGCGAGCAGCTGCGTCGCGAACGGCAGCGCCTGCATCTGCTCGAGCGCGAGCACGCGCACGCCGTCGAGCGGCTTGCCGAACCGTTGCGCGTCCGGGTTGGCGACGTCTCCGAGCCTCATATGGGTCATCCTACGAACGCGGCGGTAGCCTCCCCTCCATGCGAGGGATCTTGAGCTGGGGGACCTACCTGCCGTACCGGCGGCTCGACCGTTCGACGATCGCGGCTGTCGCGGGCACCGGGGGAGGGAAGGGCACACGCACCGTCGCGTCCTACGACGAGGACGCGACGACGATGGGTGTCGAAGCCGCGAGAGTCGCGCTGCGGTCGGCACCCGAGGTCGAGCCGGACGCGGTGTGGTTCGCCACCGTGTCGCCGCCGTACCTCGACAAGACGAACGCGACCGCGCTGCACGCGGCACTGCGGCTGCCGTCGCGCGCGTCCGCATACGACGCGATCGGTGCCGTGCGGTCCGCCGTCGGCGCGTTGCGTGCCGGCCTCGAGTCGGACCGGGCCACGCTCGTGGTCGCCGCGGACCTCCGGGGTGGGCTGCCGGGCGGTCCCGACGAGGCGGCTGGGGGCGACGGCGCGGCCGCGCTCGTCGTCGGCGACGACGGCGACGGGCCCGTCGTCGCGGAGCTGCTCGCGTGGTCCAGCGTGAGCGAGGAGTTCCTCGACCGCTGGCGCACGCCGGGCGACAGCCGCTCGAAGCTGTGGGAGGAGCGCTTCGGCGAGAACCACTACACGAGCCTGGGCATCGAGGCGTGGGAGGACGCGCTGAAGGCGGCCTCGCTGACGGCCGACCAGGTCGACCACCTCGTCGTCGCGGGGACGCATGCGCGCGCGGTCACCGCCGTCGCGAAGAAGACGGGCGTCGCGGCCGACCGCGTGGTCGACACGCTCGCGACAACCGTCGGCAACACCGGCGCCGCGCACCCCGCGCTGCTGCTGTCGGCGACGCTCGAGCGCGCCCGTCCCGGTCAGGTGATCGCGCTCGTCGCGCTCGCCGACGGCGCGGACGTCGCGCTGTTCCGTACGACCGACGCGCTCGCGTCGCACACGACGACCCGCACGGTCGCCGACCAGATCGCGGCGGGCGGCCCGATCGCGTACGGCAAGTACCTCGCGTGGCGCGGCCTGCTCCCCGTCGAGCCGCCCCGGCGTCCCGAGCCGGCGCGCCCGAGCGCGTCTGCCGCGGCCCGTTCGATCGACTGGAAGTTCGCGTTCGTCGGCTCCGAGGGTGGCGACGGGACGGTGCACCTGCCGCCCGCGCCGCTCGACCGCGACGTCCGACCGATGGCCGACGCGGCCGGAACGGTCGTGACGTTCACCGTCGACCGCCTCGCGTACTCGCCCAGCCCGCCGATCGTGTTCGTCGTGGTCGACTTCGACGGCGGCGGCCGGCTTCCCGTCGAGCTCACGGACGTCGATCCCGACGAGGTCGCGATCGGGGGACGGGTGGAGATGACGTTCCGCCGGTTGTTCACCGCCGACGGGATCCACAATTACTTCTGGAAGGCCCGGCCGGTCCGTACCGGAGGGACCGGAGAGAGAGGAGCG
The DNA here is from genome assembly GCA_035651955.1 of Acidimicrobiia bacterium. Classification (NCBI taxonomy): domain Bacteria; kingdom Bacillati; phylum Actinomycetota; class Acidimicrobiia; species Acidimicrobiia bacterium. The sequence continues at coordinate 23,500 of DASRES010000024.1, read as the reverse complement.
TCCTGATGGGCTCGCACGGGATCAAGGACCGCGTCGCGATCGTCGGCATGGGGTGCACGCGCTTCGGCGAGCGCTGGGACAAGGGCGCCGACGAGCTGATGATCGATGCGACCGACGAGGCGTTCAAGTCGGCGGGTGTCACGAAGGACGACGTCGACGCGTACTGGCTCGGTACCGCGATGTCGGGCAACAGCGGGATGACGCTCGCGATGCCCCTCCAGCTCGAGGGCAAGCCGGTCACCCGCGTCGAGAACTTCTGCGCGACCGGCTCCGAGGCGCTGCGCCAGGCTGCGTACGCCGTCGCGAGCGGTGCGTACGACATGGCGATGGCGGTCGGCGTCGAGAAGGTGAAGGACACCGGGCTCCAGGGCCTCAGCGGCGCGGGGCACGCCCCGACCGACGGCACGAACCGCACGCTCACCGCGGCCGCGATGTACTCGATGGTCGCGCCCGCGTACTCGAAGAAGTACGGCGTCCCGATGGACGAGCTCAAGAAGGTGCTCGCCCGCATCGCGTCGAAGAACCACCACAACGGCGCGCGCAACGAGCGCGCGCAGTTCCGGCGCGAGATGTCGGTGGAGCAGCTGTGCGCGATGCCGCGCGTCGCGGGCGACCTGTCCGTGTTCGACTGCGCGGGCGTCGCCGACGGGTCCGCCGCCGCGATCGTCGTGCGGGCCGAGGACGCCGAGCGCTACACGGACAAGCCGCTGTACATCAAGGCGCTCTCGATGATCGCGGGGAACGGCTCGGGATCCACCGACCCGTCCTACGACTACACGACGTTCCCGGAGATCGTGGAGTGCGCGAAGGACGCGTACGCGCAGGCGGGGGTCAGCGATCCGCGCCGGCAGCTCGCCATGGCGGAGGTGCACGACTGCTTCACGCCGACCGAGCTCGTGCTCATGGAGGACCTCGGGTTCTGCGAGCGGGGCACGGCGTGGAAGGAGGAGCTCGACGGCGCCTTCGACCTCGACGGCGACCTTCCCGTCAACCCTGACGGCGGGCTCAAGAGCTTCGGTCACCCCGTCGGTGCGTCCGGCGTGCGGATGATGTTCGAGGCGTGGCTGCAGCTCCGCGGCGAGGCCCCCGAGGAGCGGCGCATCTCGACGTACGGCAGCCGGAACCTCGCGCTCACGCACAACCTCGGTGGCTACCCGGGCGAGATGGTGTCGTTCATCTCGGTGGTCGGCACCGAGCGGGGGTGACCGCGGGCGCCGCGTCAGCGACTCGACTCGGTGGAACGTGCGAGCTGCGTCAGCAACGTGAACGTGCGCTCACGCTCCTCGCGTGAGCCGTAGGGCGCGGCGGCGAACTCGGTCACGCCGGCGTCGGCGACGGTCGTGAGCTGACGAGCGATGGCGTCCTCGTCGCCGACGACGGCGACCGCCCCGGGACCTTCCGCGCCCTCGCGGTCGAGCATCGCCCGGTACGACGGCAGCGTCCCGTAGATCGAGAACACCTTCCCGGCGCGCTCGCGTGCCCCGTCGGGGTCGTTCGTGACGCAGACGGGGAGACTGCACGCGACACGCGGCGCGCGCCGCCCGGCATCCGCGGCGGCGCGCGTGATCGACGGGACGATGTGGTCCGCGAGCGTCGCCGGTCCCGTCATCCACGTGATCGTGCCGTCCGCGAGCGTGCCCGCGAGCCGCAGCATCGTCGGCGCGAGGGCGGCGACGAGCACGTCGGGCGCGGGCGCGTCGATCTCGAGCGGGCCGATCGTGCGTGCGGTGAGCGTCTCGCCCTCGTACGACACCTGCTCGTGGCGCAGCAACGGCATCAGCGCGTGCAGGTACTCGCGCATGTGACGCGCCGGCTTGTCGAACGAGTAGCCGTACATCCCCTCGATGACGATCTGGTGCGACAGCCCGATGCCGAGCGTCAGCCGTCCGCCGCTCGCCGCTTGCACGGTCAGGGCCTGCTGCGCCATCGCGATCGGGTGGCGCGTGTACGTCGGCACGACCCCGGTGACGAGCTCGACGTCGGGCACCTGGGCGCCGACGATCCCGAGCAGCGTCAGCGCGTCGTAGCCGAAGATGTGCGAGACCGTCGCCGACGCGAGGCCCGCGTCGCGCACGGCGCGGACCTGCGCGACGACGTCGGGGATCCGGCGCGAGGTGTCGATGGTCAGGCCGTACCGCATCCCACGACCCTATCGGTGCGATCAGGTTGGTGCGCCGTGGCGGCCCGCGCCGCCGACGAAGCGGTCGACGTTCGCGCCGAGCTCGCGCGCGGCGAGCGACCGTCGTCCGTGCTCGTACTCCACGCGCAGCGCGTCGCCGAGTGACAGCCCCCACTGCTCGTAGCTCGACGCGCGGTCCTCGCGCAGGCAGGTCTGGGGGAGCGCGGCGAGCTCGTGCGCGAGCGCGAGCGCACCGTCGAGCGCGCGGCCCGGCTCGGTCAACCGGTTGGCAAGCCCGATCCGCAACGCCTCGTCACCGGACACGCCCCGTCCCGTGAGGATCAGGTCGAGCGCGTGGCTCTGGCCGACGAGACGGGGCAGCCGCACGGTGCCGCCGTCGACCAGGGGCACGCCCCACCGCCGGCAGTAGACCCCGAAGACCGCGTCGCGCGCGGCGACGCGCAGGTCGCACCACAGCGCGAGCTCGAGCCCGCCCGCGACCGCGTGTCCCTCGACCGCGGCGACGACCGGCTTCGACAGGAGCATCCGCGTCGGGCCCATCGGACCGTCGCCCTCGGCCGCGACGGTGTTGGACCGGTCGGTGCGGAAGGCCTTCAGGTCCGCCCCCGCGCAGAACGTGTCACCCGCGCCGGTGAGCACGGCGACGGCGTGCGCGTCGTCGGCGTCGAACGCGCGGAACGCGTCCGCGAGGGCGGCGGCGGTCGGTCCGTCGACGGCGTTGCGGACGTCGGGCCGGTCGATCGTCACGACCACCACCGGCCCGTCGTGCTCGACGCGCACGCTCATCGCCCAACCTCCCCGCTCCTGTCATCCGCGTCGACATCCTGCTCCGAATGGTTCGTGACGTGCGCGACCGGCAGGGTCGTGCCCGAACGAGGAGCATCACGATGTCGCTCGTCAGGTTCCTTCCCGCGTGGTTCCACGCCATCGCCGACTACGCCGTCGGCGCGCTCTTGATCGTCGTCGCGCTCGCGGTGGGCGGTTCGACGGGTGCCGTCGCGACGGGCGTCGTGGTCGGGGCGGTCGTGCTCGTGGTCAGCATGTTGACGCGCTACCCGCTCGGCGTCGTGCGTGTGCTGCCGTTCACCGTGCACTCGGCCGGTGACTACCTCGCCGCCCTGCTGCTCGTCGTCGCGCCGTTCGCGCTGAACTTCTTCGACGGTGACCGCGGCCTCGGCGTCTTCTACATCGTCGGCGGGATCGCGGTGCTCGCTGTCAGCTTGATCACGAACTACCAGTACAGCCCGAAGCGCGAGTGGAGCCCGGCGCGCACGTCGATGGCGTGACTCAGTCCGCCGACGGCTTGCGGGCCCGGCTCGGGGCGACACGCGGTGGCTCGCCGGGCATCTTCGGATAGACCGGCGGCCACGGCGCGTCCTGCAGACCGTTGGCGCGGTCGCGGTCGTGGAGGGCGAGCAGCGGGGCGAGCGACTGGGGGTCGTCCTCGAGGTCGGCCCACGGATCGCCCCGCTGCTCGACACGCGACGGGACGGTCTCCATCGTCAGCGCGTCGGGATGGATCTCGTCGAGCTCGTCCCACGCGAACGGCGTGGACACCTGTGCGCCGGGACGGGCACGGATCGACCACGCGCCGAAGATCGTCTTGTGCGGCGCGTTCTGGTTGAAGTCGACGAAGACGCGCTCCCCGCGCTCCTCCTTCCACCACGCGTCCGTGATGAGGTCGGGCCGCCGGCGCGCGAGCTCGCGGGCGACCGCGACCGCGGCCGCGCGCACCTGGTACGAGTCCCAGCGCGGCGCCAGTCGCACGTACACGTGGACGCCGCGGTTGCCCGTCGTCTTCGGTGCGCCGCGCACGCCGAGCTCGTCGAGCAGCGCCCGCACCTGGTGCGCGGCCGCGCGCACCTGCTCGAACACGACGCCCGGTTGCGGGTCGAGGTCGATGCGGAGCTCGTCAGCGTGCTCGGGATCGCTCGCCCGGCTCGGCCAGACGTGGAAGCCGAGACAGCCGAGGTTCACCGCCCACGCGACGTGCGCGACGTCCGCGACGACGAGCGCGCGCGACGTCGTCCCGTTCGGGGTGCTGACGATCGTCGTCTGCAGCCATTCGGGCCGATCGTCGGGGACCCGCTTCTGGAAGAACGACGAGCCGCCCGCGCCGTTCGGGAACCGCTGCAGCAGGACCGGCCGGTCGTACATCGCGCGCATCACGGGATCGGCGAGGCGCGCGTAGTACTGCACGACGTCGAGCTTCGTCTCGCCGCGCTCGGGGAACATCATCTTGCCGGGGCTCGTGATGCGAACCGTCCGTCCCGCGAGCTCGAGGTCGACCGACTCGGTCTTCGGCACGGCGCGCGACCGTATCCGGTCAGGTCCCGTCCAACTGACGAACCAGGGTGACGGGCGCGACGCAGCGGTACGCGTCGTGCACGATCGCCTCGATCTCGTCCCAGTCGACCGCGACGTCGATACGCACGCCGATCCAGCCTCGGTGACCCACGTACGCAGGGACGTAGAACCGCTCCGGCTCCTCGTCGACGAGCTGGCGTTGCACCCCGGGCGGCGCCGCGCAGATCAGCGCGACCCGGCCGTCGCCGTGGTGGTCGTTCCAGAACGTCGCGAACGACTTCTTGCCTCTCACGAAGAACGTCGGGGCACCGTGACTCGGCCGCTCGACGACCTCCGGGAGCGCGAGGCAGATGCGGCGGATCTCGGCGATGGGATCGCGCGGGGCCATGCACGAAGTGTGGCGCGCGCGGTACACAGTCCGGCAGAGCCCAAGGACACGTGCGGACGAAGCCCGGCCGTGGGCGGACGCCCGGGACGGCCGGGCCCGAGGGAGCGAGCGGTAGGGGGAGTGCGGGATGGCGATCGAGCCCATGGACTGGCAGCACGTCAGCCGGCGCAGCCTGCTGAAGGGCATGGCGGCGCTCGGTGCCGGGGCCGCGCTGAGCAGCTGCGGGTTCCTCCGGGGCGGCCCGGGGCGGGGACGGCCGATCCTCCCGCCCGGCACGCGACCGTTCCCCCGCGTCCCGGAGGGCACGGACATGCTCCCCCAGATCGAGCACGTCGTCGTCGTGCAGATGGAGAACCACTCCTTCGACGACCACTTCGGTGTCCTCGGACGCGGTGACGGGTTCCGCATCGGTCGCGGGGGCCTGCCGCTCGACGCGAACCCCGACACGAACGGGAACCTGATCCGCGCGTTCCACATGCCGTCGACCTGCCAGCAGCACGGGCACCCCGGCCAGAACTGGAACGCGAGCCACACGGCGTTCGACAACGGCCGCAACGACGGGTTCGTGCGGGGGAGCGGCCCGGTCGCGATGGGCTACTGGGACGGGACCGACCTGCCCTTCTACTACGGCCTCGCACGCACGTTCCCGCTGTGCGACCGGTTCTTCTGCTCCGTGCTCGCGCAGACGTACCCGAACCGTCGCTTCCTGATGGCCGGGACCGCGGCCGGCATCGTCAGCACGACGACCGCGGCGCTGTTCGCGCCACCGCCGCCGAACGGCACGATCTTCGATCGCTTCGCCGCGCACGGCATCTCGTGGCGCAACTACTACTCGGACGCGCCCTCCGCCGCGATCATCATCGAGACCGCGACGAAGTACGGCGCGACGAACTTCTCGCACGTCTCGCAATTCTTCACGGACGCCGCCGCGGGCACGTTGCCGTTCTTCTCGCTCGTCGACCCGAACTTCTCGACGCAGTCCGAGGAGGATCCGCAGGACGTGCGCGAAGGCGAGCAGTTCGCCGCGCAGGTGATCAATGCGGTGATGCACGGCCCCGGTTGGCCGAAGACGCTGCTCATCTGGAACTACGACGAGCACGGCGGCTACTACGACCACGTCCCGCCGCCGCCCGCGATCCCGCCCGACAACATCCCGCCCGACATCACCGTCCCACCCGATCTCCCGGGCGGGTACGACCGCTACGGCTTCCGGGTGCCCGCGGTCGTCGTGTCGCCGTTCGCGCGGCGCCACTACGTGTCACACCGCATCCACGACCACACGTCGGTGCTGAAGCTCGTCGAGACGAAGTGGAACCTCGGCGCGCTCACGTTCCGCGACGCGAACGCGAGCAACCTGCTCGACACCGTCGACCTCGACACGCGCCGGCCCGCGTTCCTCGACCCGCCGGTGCTCCCCGCGCCGGCGCTCGCGGGCGGGCCCGACACGTGCACGGTCGGCGACCCGGGCGGGCCGATCCCGCCGCCGGACGCCGTGTACCCGCCCGGCGATCGCGACCACCTCGTGGTGGGCGCTCACTGATCATCCCGCACGGTCGGCGCCCTACACTCCCGCGGTGCCCCGGGTGGTGGCGGTCGCGAACCAGAAGGGCGGCGTCGCCAAGACGACGACCGTCCACAACCTCGGCGCCGCGCTCCACGAGCTCGGGACGCGCGTGCTGCTCGTCGACCTCGATCCGCAGGCGTGCCTCACGTACTCGGTGGGGCTCGACCCTGAGGCGCTGCAGCTCTCGCTGCACGACGTGCTGGTCGGGCGGAACAAGGCCGAGGACGCGCTGGTGCCGGCGACGCGCGGGGGGTTGGCGGTCCTCCCCTCGACGATCGATCTCGCGGGCTCGGAGGTCCACCTCCTCACGCGCACCGGGCGGGAGTACGCGCTACGTCGTGCGCTCGAGCCGGTGGTCGCCGACTTCGACGTCGTGCTCGTCGACTGCCCGCCGTCGCTCGGGATCCTCACGATCAACGGCCTCACCGCGGCCGACGAGGTGCTCATCCCGTTGCAGTGCGAGACGCTGAGCCACCGGGGTGTCGGCCAGCTGCTCGACACGGTCGACGACGTGCGCACGTTCACACGCCCGGATCTCGCGGTCCGTGGCGTGATCGCGACGATGTTCGACGCGCGTACGCGTCACGGTCGCGACGTGCTCGCCGACGTCGAGGCGCGCTACGGCCTCCCGGTGCTCGAGCCTCCGGTGCCGAAGTCCGTCCGCTTCGCCGAGGCACCCGCGCACGGCGCGTCGATCCTCGAGCACGCGCCATCGTCGCCGGGCGCGGACGCCTACCGCTCGCTCGCCCGTTCGCTGCAGGAGGGTTGGTGAGCGTGGAAGGTCGCGACGCGCGAGGCAAGCGCGCGCTGTTCAGCGCGTCGGCCGACGCACCGGGAACGACGCGGCCGACGCGGCCGGTCGGGGATGACGCGGGCAAGGACGCGCTGTACTCGAGCGCGACGCGGCGGCCGGGGACGCTCGTCGTCGAGTGCTCGTCGTGCGGCGGTCGCAGCCGGGTCTCGTACGTCGAGTTCACGATGCGCCAGCTCCCGGTCACGCTGTGGTTCCCGTGGCGGCGACACTCCCGGCTGATGACGTGCCCGGCGTGCGGCCGCCGCACCTGGCTGGCCGCGCACTGGTTGCAGTAGAACCAAGGCAGAGGTCGAGAGCGATGCCGTACGTGAGCGGGCGCGTCGTGCACGACGCCGACGCGCACATCATGGAGACACCGACGTGGCTGCGTGACCACGCCGATCCCGCGATTCGCGACCGCATCGAGCCACTGTCGCTGTCGAGCGGCAACGAGCTGCGCCAGACGGGCGATCCCGAAGAGCAGCTGCGCGACCTCGAGGCCGCCTTCACGCGTCTGCGCGCGAAGCACGCGTCGGACGCGTACCGCGCGGTCGAGGCCGACGAGATCATGGCCCGCAAGAACTTCGCGGCGACGGGCTCCTTCGTCGCCGAGGACAGGCCGCGCGCGCTCGACCTGCTCGGCTTCTCGAGCCAGCTCGTGTTCAACACGTTCCACAACCGACGGCTGCACGACTGGGAGCACGGCGACGACGTCGACCTCGCGTACGGCGTCGCCCGCGCGCACAACCGCGGGATGCTCGAGTTCTGCTCCGTCGACCCTCGCCTCCTGCCTACGTGCTACGTCCCGCTCGCGGACTTCGACCGTGCCGCGGCGATGGCGGACGAGGCACTCGCTGCCGGCGCGGCCGCGCTGCTCGTCGCGTCCGGGTGCCCGCGCGGTCACTCGCCGAGTCACGTCGGGCTCGATCCCGTGTGGGCACGCGCGCAGGAGGCTGGCATCCCGGTCGTGTTCCACGTCGGTGGCACCGGCGACCTGATCGACGGTGACTACTTCCGCAACGGGCTCCCGATCCCGCCCGACTTCCACGGTGGCGAGGAGAACTTCCGCTCGGTCGACTACATGGGCATCCCCGGCCCGCCCGCGCAGACGCTCGCGACGATGATCTTCGACGGCGTGCTCGAGCGCTTCCCGCGCCTGCGCGTCGGCGTGATCGAGCAGGGCGCGATCTGGGTGCCGTCGTGGACACGCCAGATGGAAGCCGCGTTCGAGGCGTTCGGGCGTCACGAGGAGCGGCTGCGCGCGCTGTCGCTGCGGCCGACGGAGTACGTGCAGCGGCAGGTCCGCTTCACGCCATACCCGACGGAGGACGTCGGCTGGATCATCGAGCAGAGCGGCCCTGACGTGTGCATGTTCAGCTCGGACTACCCGCACGTCGAGGGTGGTCGCCGTCCCTTCGAGCGGTTCGAGGCGTCGCTCGGCGACGCGAGCGACGACGTTCGTCGTCGCTTCTACTGCGACAACTTCCTCGACCTGATGGGTACGGCGGCCCGCGCGCTCGCCGCGTGACCCGCGCTCATTCCGTGAAGCGCCAGACACACATGTTGTGCATGACGCTTCACAGAATCGGCGGGTAGCGTCCCGCCGATGCCCGACATGCTGACGGCCGCGCGCGCCGTCACCGACGTCGTCGAGCGCGAGGCCGCGGCGTCCGAGGCCGCGGGAACCCTCACCGCTGCGGTCGTGAACGCGTTGCACGAGGCGCGGTTGTTCCGGTTGATGACGCCGAAGGAGCTCGGCGGCGAGGAAGCGGACCTGACGACGGTCCTCGCGGTGTACGAGGAGGTGACGCGGGCCGACGCGTCGACGGGCTGGTCGCTGCTCGCCAACGCGACGACGACCGGCTTCGCGGGTGCGTTCCTGGGTGACCGCGCCGTGAAGGCGATGTTCGGCGGCGACGCCGACCCGGTCCATGCGGGCCAGTTCGCGCCACGGGGCACGTCGGTCGCGGTGGACGGCGGCTACGAGGTCGCGGGCCGCTACAGCTTCGGGAGCGGATGCGCGCACGCGGGATGGATCGGGGGCGGCACGATCGAGGTCGCCGACGGTGAGCCGGCCGTCTCGGAGCGGGGGCTCCCCGTCATCCGCGCGTTCTTCGTGCCCGCGGGGAACGTCGAGCTGCTCGGCAACTGGGACGTGATGGGCCTGTGCGGGACGGGCAGCTACGACTACGCGGTCACCGAGCAGACGGTCGACGAGGCATACACGTTCCGGCTCGTCGAGGACGAGCCGCAGCGTGGCGGGCCGCTCTACCGGCTCGGTGTCCTCGGCCTGACCGCCGTGGGCCACGCCGCGTTCGCGCTCGGCGTCGGGAAGCGCGCGCTCGAGGAGCTGGTCGCGGTGGTCGGCGGCAAGCAACGCCTTGGCGCGACGGCACCGGTGCGCGACCAGCAGCTGTTCCGGCACGACCTCGGCGTGCACGACGCCGCGCTGCGGGCGGCGCGCGCCTTCGTGTTCGAGGTGTTCGACGACGCGCAGACGACGCTCGAGCGCGGCGAGGAGGCGAGCGTGCTGCAACGGCAGCGGCTCCGTCAGGCGACGACCTACGCGACGCGCGTCGCGGTCGACACGGTGCGCTTCGCGTACACGTGGGCGGGGACGGACGCGCTGCGCACGAGTGTCCTGCAACGTTGCTTCCGCGACATGCACGCGGCGACCCAGCACGTCTTCGTCGACAACGACACGATGACCGAGACCGGTCGCCTGCTCCTCGACGTCACCGCTTCCTGAGCGAGGCGTCCTGCTCCTCGAGCGCGATGAACCGCTCCATGGCCGCGTCGACCGCGGCGCGGTCACCCGTCGCGAGCAGGTCGAGCAGCAGACCGCGGGTGACCGCGACGGCGAGGCGCGCGTCGATGCGCGCGACGTCCGGGGCGATGCCGTGGCGGCGTGCGATCTCGACGGCCGGCTCGATCCACGAGTCGACGATCCCGTCGAGGAGGTGCGCGGTGTGCGGGCGGCCCTGCAGCGCCTGGCCGTACACCTCGAAGAACAGCCGCTCGTTCGCCGCCAGGGAGGGGTCCGTGAATCGGCGCCACATGGCCCGCGTCAGCTCGGCCTGGGAGCGCGACCCGTCGTCGTCGAGGGCGGCCAGCGCCTCGCGCTGGCGCTCCTCGACCGCCTTGATGACCTCGACGAGGAGCTCCTCCTTGGAGCCGAAGTGGTAGATGAGCATGCGGTGGCTCGTCCCGAGCGCCCGCGCCAGGGCCCGCAGGCTGAGGTCGCCCATCCCGTGATCGGACACGTACGTGACCGCGGCGTCGAGCAGGCGGGCCCGGGCCTCACCCGCGCGCCGCCGGGTGGTGACCTCCGTCATGGCGCAGCACTGTACCATGTGGTACACGTACCGTCTGGTACAGCGCGATCGGAGGAGGTCCCCATGGCACACCAGGACATCGACGTGAGGGCGGAGAGCTCGGCACCGCCGGAGGACGTGTTCGCACTGCTGGCCGACGGCGCGACCTGGCCGGTGTGGTCGCCGATCGGGTCGTTCCAGCTCGAGGAGCCCGCGCGCGGTGGCGGCGAGGGCGTCGGTGCGATCCGCGTCTTCCGCACCGGTCGGACGACGTCACGCGAGCGCGTCGTCGAGGTCGTCCCGGACCGCCGGTTCAGCTACGCGCTGCTGTCCGGCATCCCGATCCGCGACTACCGAGCGGACGTCGACCTCACCCGCACGCCGTCAGGCGGCACCGCGATCCGTTGGCACTCGACGTTCACCGCGAAGATCCCGGGGACGGGCGGCATGATCCGGCGCAAGCTGCACGCGTTCATCGGTGAGTGCGTGCGCGGGCTCGCGCAACACGCAGCCGCGCGCGCGAACGCGTAGCGAGCGTTCTCAATCGTCGCCGCGCTCGTGATGCGAGCGCGCGCCGTGCGCACCCGGGAACCCGTCCAGGAACGGGATGAGGTTGGCGACGAAGTCGTTGTCGGGCGTCGCGGCCGACGGGTCGTTGTGCGCGTAGGTGCTCTGCCGGTTGACGAGCACGAGGTTCGCCGCCGGGATGCCCGACTGCGCGGCGAGGATCTGCGTCGCCGCGAGCACGCCCGGCCCGCCGAGCGCCGCGCCGAACGCGTAGATCCGCAGCCGCTTGCTCAGGTCGTGGCCGTGGATCGCGCGGACGTCGAGCACGGTCTGCGCCGGGTTGGCGTTGCCGTCGGCCACCGCACCGGCGTCGATCGTCAGCCGCATCGGGTGGTACCACGCGCTCCCGTCGACACCGAGGATGCCCGTCCCCGACAGCATCGACGCGTAGCGCTGGATCGGCGTGATCGCGCCCGCGCGGTCCCAGCCGCGCGGCGTACCGCTCGCGGCGAGCTGCCCGGCGTGGACCTGCGCGGCGCGGAGGTTCGGCGGCGAGGTCTTCGTGTCGACCGCGAAGCCGAAGCCCGCCTCGTTCGTGACCGGCACCGGTGGGACCAGGTTCGAGGGCAGCAGCGGGAAGCCGGCGAGCGTCGCGGGCGCGTTCGGGGCGAGCGACGCGAGCGTCGAGCCGACCGCGGAGAACAGCCCGAGGAAGGGCGCGCCGATGCCGCCGAAGGCGAGCCACGGGGTCGACGTCTGCAGCTGCTGCAGCGACTGCGTCGCCTTGGTCGCGGTGACGGGCGTCGGGTCGCTGGCGCCGTCGATGTAGACGAGCCCGGCGAGGTCGCGCGCGCCGGGTCGGCCGTCGAAGTCCCACGTCGCGTACGCGGTCACGATGGAGCCGCCGAGGGAGTGGCCGCCGAGCACGACGCGCCGCCCGTCCTCGTGGGCCTTCTCGACGACGCGGTGGAGGTCCTGGATCTCGACGTTCAGCCCCCAACCGCGCGCGTAGCCGACGCTCGAGTCCGGGATCAGCTTGAAGTGGTTGGTGATCGACGGGTTCGAGAGCCACCCGAGGTAGTACTCGAAGAACTGCTGGGCGCCGGTCTTCCCCTGCTTGTACGCGTCGAGCATCGACTGGTCCTCGAGCTGGTTCTCGCGTCGCTCGACCGACCACACCTGCCACTGCCCGTTCGTGTCGCGCACGACGTCCTCGGCGAGGGGCGCGAAGTACGCGGCGCCGGCCGACGTGCCCGGTTCGAGCACGAGGACGTTGCGCGCGCGTGGCGACCCGATCTCGAGGACACCGACCCGGTTGAGGTTCGACGGCGTCGCGGGGTCGTTGTCGCCGCGCAGCCACTCGAACCGGACGTTGCCGCACCCGACGACGGACAGGATCTGCGGCTGCGTGCACGCGGTCGCGCGACGGCCGTCGTTCCCGCCGTCCGCCACGGCCGGCGCAGCCGGGGCGACGAGCGCGAGCACCACCGCGACGGCGGGGATCAGGGCGAGGCGAGAACGACGGCGACGGCGGAATTGCGGCACGGCGAGCTCCCTGGGCGCGGACGAGGGGGAGCCACGATCTTGTCGCGCGCGGGCCCGGAGCGCCCGTCCGTCAGGACTTGACGACCGCGATCCCGCGGTACACGTCCGCGAGCGCGTAGCCGTTCGCGACGACGTGCAACGCCGAGCCGAACAGGTGTACGCCGCCGAAGCCGTCGAGGATCGCGTAGCCCTTCCCGTCCGCCGCGGGCACGAGCGCGCGCGCGATGTCCCACGACCGGAACGGGGCCGCGCCCTCGAAGCGCGCGTCGCCGCTGGTGTGCACGCCACCCCAGCCGTCGAGCAGCCAGTACCCCTGGCCGGACGGCGTGATCTGCACGTCGCGCGCGATGTCCCAGCCGAACCAGTACGGCATCCCGGTCGGCGCGGGCGCGTCCCCGGCGACGTGGAGGCCACCCCAGGCGTCGAGCACGACGAGGCCGTGACCGGACGGCGTGATGCGGACCTGTCGCGCGACGTCCCAACCGGGCCAGTACGCGTTCGCGGGGACGGGCAACGACGCCGCCGACCCGAAGCGGTGGACGCCACCCCACGCGTCGAGGACGACGTAGCCGTTCCCGTCGGGCATCACCGCCAGCGACCGCGCGATCTGCCACCCGCCCCAGCTCACCGAGCCGAAGAGCGGTGCACCGCCGAACGAGCGGACGCCGCCGTTCCCCGAGAGGACGTACCCGCCACCCTTCGGGTTCGCGGCGACGGCACGGTCGGGCGCGACGGCCTTCTCGTAGTGGTAGAGCGACAGCGATGCCACCGCGCGCAACGGGTTCACGAGCCCGGCGCCGTACGCGCGCGCCGGGCCCAGTGGCGTCGCGGTGGACGTGAGCGCCGAGCGGACCTCGTCGGGGTCGAGCCACGGTGCCGACGCGCGCACGAGCGCGGCTGCGGACGCGACGTAGGGCGACGCGAACGACGTGCCGTTCTCGTACACGTAGGCGTTGCCGGGCCACGTCGTCGCGATGCTGACGCCGGGCGCCGCGATCGCGACCCACGAGCCCTGCGACGAGAAGCTCGCGACGGTGTTCGACGAGTCGGTCGCGCCGGCGGCGATCACGCCGGCGGCGTCGGCCGGGTACTCGGGTGGGCTGCCGGGACCGTCGTTGCCCGCCGCGGCGACGACCACGACGCCGTGCGCGCGCGCATACGCGATCGCGAGGTCGACGGGCGGGTAGGTCGTGAGCCCGGTCGCGGCGAGCGACATGTTGACGACCGTCGCGCCGTGGTCGGTCGCCCAGACGAGACCGCTCGCGACGTCGGACAGGTAGCCCGTCCCGCTCGCGTCGAGCACCCGGACGGGAAGGATCCGCGCGCCGCGCGCGGCGCCGGAGATGCCGATCCCGTTGCCGACGGTCGCGGCGATCACGCCCGACACCGCGGTGCCGTGGCCGTTGGGGTCGACGCGGCCGTTGCCGCCCGGCGCGACGAGATCCGTCCCGGGGAGGACCTGTCCGCTGCGGAGGTCCTCGTGGGTCGCGTCGACACCGGTGTCGACGACGGCGACCGTCTGGCCCGACGCGTCGCGCGTCGCCCACGTCTGCTCGTACGGCACGTCGTTCAGCGGCCACTGCAGCCACCGGATCGGGTCTCCCGTCGCGTGGACGGGCCGGTCGACGACCGCGGGAATGCCGTATGCGTGCAACGCGCTCGCGACGCTCGTGGCGTCGCCCGGCGTCGCAGCCGGGATCGTGTGGAACACGGGACGGCCGGTCGCGTCGCGGGTCGTCACGACGATCCGTGGCGGCGGCGTCGTGGCGGCGGTCCGCGTCGCGGGCGCGGTCGGGACCGTCGTCTGCGCGGCCGCGACCGAGCGGCGCACCGCGACGGGCACGACCATCACGACGAGCGCGAGCGCGCCGACGAGCGCCGTTCGCGGTCTCACGAGCTCTCGATCGGCCGGTGTGACGCCGGGAACAGGGCACCGGGCCGATCGGGACCGAGGCCGAGCAGGCCCGGGGTCGGGCGGGCGCGCGGGCGGCTACCGTCGCTCGCCGCATGGCGGTGGAGCCTCACGCCGGCACGCCCCCGTTCAGCCCGGAACGGTTCGCGCGCGCACGCGACCTCGTGGCCGGGCTCGCGATCGCGCCGGACCGCAGCGCACGACTCCAGTTCCGCGCCGGCGACACGCCGTGGCACCTCGTCGTGGAGGCGGGTCGCGTCGTGGTGTGGGACGTCGGGATCCTCGACTCGCCGGACGTCGACGTTCGCTGGACCGGCGACGTCGCCCGCCGAGTCGTGACGCGCGAGCTGCGCGGCACCGACGCGTTGCTCGCGACCACCGTCACCGCCGCGACCGCGGACGGCACCTACAGGGGCGTGCCCGCGCCGTTCGACCTCGGCTCGCGGCCGGAGCTCGCGGCGATGATGCGCGTCCCGGACGCGACGCTCGTCGCCGAGTACCGGTACCGCGGCGGACCGTTCGGCGAGGTGCGGGAGACGATGTGGTTCGTCGACGGCCGCTTCGTCGAGCAGCGACCCGGCGAGACGAGCTCGGCCGACGTCTTCGTCGACGTGACGTACCGCGCGCTCGCGCTCGTCCGAGCCGGCGAGATCACCGTGATCCAGGCGCTCGAGGACGGCGCGGTGCGCGGCGAGCTCGGCGGCCTGGCCGCGCTCGCCGGCATCGTCGAGAGCCCCGAGTTCCACGGGGCGGAGCTCGCGACCGGCCGGCACGCGATCGCGCTGTCGGTATTGGGCGAGCTCGACGCCCACGAGACGTTCGCGACCGCCGTGCAGGTGCTCGCGTGACGGGCGAGGGGCCGGCCGCCGACCGCGGCTTCGAGCGAACCGTCGAGCGGCTGCACGACCAGGTCGAGGACGGCGTCTTCAGCCCCGGCGCGCAGATGGCCGTCGAGCTGCGCGGTGAGCGGGTGCTCGACCTCGCGGTCGGCGAGACCGGAACCGGCACGACGATGACGCCCGAGCACGTCTTCCGCGTGTACTGCTCGATCAAGCCGGTGACCGCGGTCGCGATCCAACAGCTCGTCGAGCAGCGCGCGCTCGCGCTCGACGAGCCGCTCGAGGCGCGCCTGCCGGATCTGCGCGTCCTGCAGGGTGGTGTCACGTTGCGCCACGTCATGACGCACACCGCCGCGCTCCACCGGCCGATGGCCGTGGAGATGGAGCTCACCCCCGCCGACCGTCGTCGTGCCGTGATCGCGACGCTGAAGCGGCCGCCGGGATGGCGGCTCGGCGCCGACGCGGCCTACAGCGAGTACGTCGGGTGGCAGGTCCTCGGATGGGTGATCGAGCAGGCGACGGGCGACGAGCTGCGCGCGCACCTGCGCGAGCACGTCCTCGACCCCATGGGTCTCTCGTCGACGTGGGTCGGCATGACGCGCGACGAGTACCGCGCGGTGCTCGACCGCCTCGGGGTCAACGTCGAGATGCGGACGAAGACGCTGCCGATGCTGTTCGAACGCAGCGAGCGCGTGTGCACGGAGACGAACCCGTCGCACGGCGGGTACACGAACGCGCGCGACCTCGCGCGCTTCTACAGCGGGCTGCTCGAACGGCTCGCCGCGCTCGCGCCGCCCGACCCCGACGATGCCGAAGACCCCGACGAGCCGGCCGACGACGTGTCGCTGCGCGCCTTCACGTCCGTCGTCCGGCCGGCCGTCTACGACGAGGTGCTCCAGCGGGAGTGCACCTACGGGCTGGGGTTCATGACGCGCCTGCGCGAGCACGCGTTCGGCGAGCGTTGCAGCGAGACCGCGTTCGGTCACTCCGGGAACGTCGGCACGTCGTTCGCGTTCGCGGATCCGGAGCGGTCGCTGTCCGTCGGGGTCGTGTTCAACGGCCTCGTCGGCCACGAGGCCGCGTTCCTGCGCCGGCGGGCGCTCGTGAACACGCTGTACGAGGACCTCGACGCGCTCGACGCGACGGCGGACGTCGCGGGCGACGACGCCGACGGACCACGCGCCCGCGCACCGAGGCGGTTCTCGCTGCGCCGCAGAGGTACGTCGCGCGGCTCGTGACGACCGGCGCGCTTTGACAGCCGGCCACGCGCGACCCTTCAATCGCCCGTCCCCATGAGCTCCCGTACCGATCCCCGCCTGCCAGTCCTCGTTGGTGCCGGCACGTGCATCGACCACGTCGAGGCCGTCGAGCTCATGGCGCGCGCCACCGTCGCGGCCGCGGACGACGCCGGTGCACCGTCGCTGTTGCACGACGTGCAGCGGATCGCGGTGCCGCGTGGCACGTGGGGCTACACCGACCCCGCGCGTGTGGTCGCGCATCACATCGGCGCGCCACGCGCGACGACGGTCCTCGTCGACCTCGGCATCCCGCAGCAGACGCTGATCAACGAGGCGATGACGGCCATACGCGACGGCACCCTCGACGTCGTCGTCGTCGTCGGCGCGGAGGCGAAGGCACGTGCCGCGCGCGATCCGCACGCGACGGAGCTCGATCAGCACGGCGCGGAACCCGACGTGCTCCAGCAGCCGCAGGGCGAGATCGTCGCGCCCGCCGAGATCGCGGCGAGGCTCTGGACGCCGGTGCAGCAATACGCGCTCATGGAGTCGGCGTTGCGCGCCGCGGACGGTGTGACGGTCGAGCAGGACCGTTGGGACGTCGCGGCGTTGTGGGCGCGCTTCAACGAGGTCGCACGCGACAACCCCGAAGCCGCGTTCCGGGAGTCGATGACGGCCGACGAGCTGGCCAAGCTCGGTCCCGGCAGCCGGCCGCTGGCGTTCCCGTACGGCAAGTGGCACGCGAGCCAGTGGACCGTCGACCAGGGCGCGGCGCTGCTGCTGTGCGCGGCCGAGGTGGCGGAGCGTCACGGTGTCCCGCGCGAGCGCTGGGTGCTCCCGCGCGCCGGACTCGACTCGTCGTTCGCGCTCCCGCTGTCGGCGCGACGCGAGATGCACCGCTGGCCCGCGATGCAGGTGGTCGGGCGGGCCGCCTCCGCCCGCATCGGCCGCCCGCTCGCGGCGTGCGAGCACGTGGAGCTGTACTCGTGCTTCCCGGTCGCGGTGCGCGTGCAGCAGCGAGAGCTCGGCCTCCCGGCGAGCGGCACGCCGACGATCACGGGCGGCATGACGTTCGCGGGCGGTCCGTTCAACAACTTCGTGCTCCAGGCGACGGCCGCGATGGTGCGCCGGTTGCGCGCGGACGGCGGGCTCGGGCTCGTCACGACCGTCAGCGGACTGCTGACCAAGCCCGGTCTCGCCGTGTGGGCGACGGACGACGACGGCGAGCCGCCGCTGATCGCCGATCTCGCGCGCGACGCGGAGGCCGCGACAGCGCGCGTCGACGTGCTCGACTCCTACGACGGCGACGCGACGGTGGCCGCCTGCACGGTCACGTACGACGGGGAGGAGCCCCGCGAGCTCGTGGCGATCCTGGACACGCAGCGGGGTGCGCGCGTGATCGCGCGGATCGACGATCCGGTGCTCGCGGCGCGCGCGACCGAGGAGGAGCTCGTCGGCACGCGCGTCGCCGTCGCGGGCAACGGGCTCGTCGCGTGACCTCCGACCTCGACTGGCTCGGTGTCGAGCCTCGCGGTGGCGGGCGGTACGAGCTCGTCCTGCGATCGCCGCTGACGCGCTTCGACGGCAAGCTCTACGGGGGCACGGGCGCGGCGCTCGTGACGGCGCTGCTCGAGGCCGAGACCGGCCAGGACGCGCTGTGGACCACGGCCCAGTTCGTCGGCAGCGCGGACCTCGGCGACGTGCTCGAGTGCCGGCTCGAGACGCTCGCGGGCGGCCGCCGCACGACGCAGGCGCGCGTCACCGTGTGCGCCGGCGGACGCGTCGCCGTCGTCGGGCTCGGTGCGACGGGTGACGCGCGCTCGGGCGCGCTGGAGGCGCAGTTCGGCGCGATGCCCGACGTCGACCCACCCGAGCGCGCGCCGCGGTGGATGCCCCGGTTCCCGTTCCCCGTTCGCGGTGAGCGACCGGGTTGGCTCGCGATCACCGACATGCGTGAAGCCGACGGTGAGACCCGCTCCGCGCTGTGGGTCCGCATGCGCGACGTGGCCGACACGACGCAGACGCGGGCGAAGGTCGCGTTCCTGACCGACATCGTGCCCAGCTCGGTCGTGCGCGCCGCCGGCCGCACGGGTGGCGGGACGAGCCTCGACAACGCGGTGCGCTTCGGGCCGAGACCGGACGGCGAGTGGATCCTGGTCGAGTTCGACCCCTACTTCGCGTCCGCGGGCTACGTCCACGGCGGTGCCCGCGTGTGGGCGCGCGACGGACGACTCGTCGCGGTCGCGAGCCAGACCGCGGTCGCGCGCGTCTTCGAGTGACGCCGGCCGCCGGTCGTGGTCGAATGCCGCACGTGATGGAGCGCCGCGACCTCTCGATCGGCGAGGGCACCGCGCAGGTCTGGACGGGCGGTCAGGGTGACGGCGTCCCGCTCGTGCTGTTGCACGGCGCGTGGGCGGGCGCCGCGCCGCACTGGTCCGGGATCTGGGACCGGCTCGCCGCGGAGCGGCGTGTCGTCGCCCCGGAGCTGCCCGGGCTCGGCGCACCGTCGACCGACCCGCCCGGCACGGTCGCCGCGTACGCGGAGTGGGTCCTGCGCGTCATGGACGCGACGGCGGTCGACCGCGCGGTCGTGGTCGGCAACTCGTTCGGCGCGTCGATCGCGTGGTGCGCGGCCGCGACCGCGCCCGCGCGGGTTGCCGCCGTCGTGCTCGTCGACGGAGCGCCGGGACCGGGGTTGCCCATGTGGCTCCGGCGCGCGCTCGCCGCTCCGCCGTTGCGACGCGCCCTCACCGCGATGTTCCGCAGGAACGTGTACTCACCCTCGACCGCCGCGCGTGCCTTCGCGGACACGCGCAACGTCCCGCCCGAGGTCGACGCGGTCCTCCACGACCCGCATCCCGCGCCGCTCGACGTCGTGACCGAGGTCGTCCTCGCGAGCGAGCCGTGTCCGGCGCCGACGACCCGCGACGTCCTGCTGCTCTGGGGTGACGCCGACCGGCTCTCGGGCTCGTCGGTGCGTGCCGCGCAGCGGCTCCAGCGCCGCATCGCGGGCTCGCAGCTCGTCGTCGTCTCCGGCGCCGGTCATCTGCCCCAGGTCGAGCAGCCCGACGCGGTCGTCACCGCGTTGACGCGCTTCGTGGACCGCGTCGACGGGCCGCGAAGCGATCGCCCGCCCGACGCGCCAACATGACGGCGTGACCATCGAGCTGAACCACACGATCGTCTGGTGCCGCGACAAGAAGGTCTCGGCGTCGTTCCTGACCGAGCTGTTCGACCTCCCGGACGCGACACGTTTCGGCCCGTTCCTCGTCGTCGAGGTGGCCAACGGCGTGTCACTCGACTACCGCGAGGTCGACGGCGACATCGCCTCGCAGCACTACGCGTTCCTCGTCAGCGAGGACGAGTTCGACGCGATCTACGGCAAGATCGTCGAGCGTGGCCTCGACCACTGGGCCGATCCCGGCTTGACGCGCCCGAAGGAGATCAACCGCAACGACGGTGGCCGCGGGGTCTACTTCACCGACCCCGACGGCCACCTGCTCGAGATCATCACTCGCCCGTACGGCAGCGGCGCGTAGCTCCCGCCGTCACGCCGGGACGATCGCGCCGTCGTAGTAGTCGGCGAGCGCATGGAGCTGCGCGGCGCCGTCACCACGGAACGACGACCCGTGCATGCACGCGAGCGTCGACGGTTCGAGCTCGGCGAGCGTGCGCAGCGTCGTGCCGACGGCCGGGCCGAGCGACGTCGCGTGGAACACGTCCTCGGCGACGATCGCGCCCTCGACGACGTCGGTGTCGACGACCGCAGGCCCGTCACCGAGCGACGTGAACAGGTCGCCCGCGAGCAACGTCGCGGTGGTCTCGTCGAACCAGAGACCGCTCTCCCAGTTGTGGGGGACGTGCGGCGTGGGCAGGAACCGCATGACGTGCCCGCCGATGTCGAGCGGCTCGTCGGCCATCGGGACGGGTGGACGGTCCGCGAGGTCGTTCAACGAGACCATGCACGCGAGCGCGCCGTGCACGACCTGCGCGTCGGGCGCGGCGTCGAGGAACAGGTTCATCGCGCCGCACTCGTCCGCCTCGACGTGCGCGAACGAGATCCAACGCAGGTTCTGCAGGCCGACCAGCCGGTCGACGGCGTCGGACACGAGCGGGAACAGCCCGCGCATCCCGGCGTGGAACAGGAGCGGCTGCTCGCCGCGCACGACGAACTGGTTGAACGTGAACCCCGCCGGCGGCGCGATCTCGTCCACGTAGGTGGACAGCCGGAACACGTCGGGTGCGATCTCGTCGATCCTGGTCTCCATCACGATGCTCCTCGTGTCGGTGCGGGTGTGGTCCACAGCATGCGGGTAGACGGGCGGTCCGCACATCGGGGGATCCCCCCGACCTGCCCCCGATCCTCACCCCGTGTCGGCCTCGGCCTCGCCCGTCGCGGCCGCAGCCGCGGCGACCGCGGCCGCCTCGGCCCGGGTCCGCACGCCGAGCTTGGCGAGCACCCGGCTGACGTGGTGCTCCACCGTCTTCGGGGACAGGTAGAGACGGGCCGCGATCTGCGCGTTGCTGTCGCCGCGGCGCAGCCCGTCGAGCACCTCGCTCTCGCGGGCGGTCAGCCCGGTGAGCCGGCTCGCCGCCGACGCCGCCGAGCGCGGTGGCGTCGCACCGAGGCGGCGGAGCAGCGCGGCGGCGCGGTCGCACATGGGCGCGGCGTCGAGGCGTTCGGCGACCGTGTGCGCGGCCCGAGCCGCGACGACGGCCGCTTCGTCGTCGTGCCGCGCGACGTGGGCGTCGGCGAGCTCGAGCTGTGTCGCCGCGACGAGGACCGGACGCTCCGCGGCGGTGAAGCTCCGCAGCGCCGCGTCGAACGCGTCGAGCGCGGCCTCGACGTCGCCCGTCGCCACGGCGACGCGACCGGTGGCGAGCGTGGCGAAGCCGGCGACGACCGGCGCGTCCACCGCTTCGGTCATCGCGCGGAGGAGGCGCGCGGCGCCGCGCGCGGCGTCGACGTCGCCGCGCGCCAGCTCGGCCTCGACGAGCGCGGCCAGGAGGGGTGCGCCGCGGAGGACGTCGCCGACGAGCCGCGTCACGGCGCGGCGCAGGACCGCGGCCGCGAGCGCGGGCTCGCCCCGCGCCAGGTGCAGCGACGCGACCGGTGCGGCGGCGGCGAGGTCGTCCTCGATCGGCGCGAGGAGCTCGGCGGCCTCGTCGACGCGGCCCTGGTACAGGCGCAGCTCCGCGAGGCGCGTCGTCGCCTCGACGCGGTGACCGCGACTCGCGGAGGCGGTCGGGCCGAGCGACGCCAGCAGTGCCTCCTCGGCCTCGGTCCACCGCCCGACCGCGCACAGCACGCCACCGAGCGCGAGATGGCAGTGCGTGCTCAGCACGCGGGGACGGCCGCCGCGGGGCTGCAGCACGAGCGACTGCACCATCCGGATCCACTCGGTCGCCCGTTCCGCGTCACCCGCCCGCTCACACGACGACAGCAGTGCGCAGAACGCGGTGCCGACGACGAACAGGTCGGTGACCTCGCCCGTCGACAGCACAGCGAGCGCCTCGTCGAGGCGGTCGAAGCCCTCGCGGACCCGCCCCTGCGACACGAGCGCGAGCCCACCGTCGGCGAGCGCGCGCACCTCCAACGCCACATCGCGGTATTCGGTCGCGAGCTCGAGCGCGCGCGTCGCGCTCCGCTCCAGATCCACGACGTCCGGCCGGTCGCACGCGATCAGCGCGAGCTCCCAGTACCCCCATTCGACGCACGGGCCCGCCTGCTCGAGCAGCCGGCGCGCGCGTTCGAGCCAGCCGCTGCCCGTCGCGCGGTTCCCGAGCGAGCCCGAGTGCAGCTCCGCGAGCCCCATCGCGACGCGCGCCGCGTTGCGCAGATCGCCGGCGTCGCGGTAGCCGCGGAACGCGTGCTCCCACTCGACGCGGGCGTCGTCGAGATGGTCGTTCGCGTAGGAGAGCGCGCCCAGCAGGCGGTGTGCGTCGGGAACGTCGGCGGCGGCGACGCACTCGCGCAGGAGCTCGATCGCGCCGGGCACGTCGCCACGCGCCGCGGCGTCCACCGCCGACTGGAGAAGCTCCGCCGCGTCGCTCACGCCGAGGATCGTAGGAGGCGGCCGGGCGGTCGAGACACCGTGGCGGGGGAGTCGCGCCGCCCCGGATCCGGCGCCGACACCTGCGATGATGGGGCCGTGCTGTACGACGACGGTCGGATCGCGTGCGACGACGACGCGATCACGATCCGCTGGTACTACCTCTGGGGCGCGAAGCGCATCCCGTACCGCTCGATCAGGTCCGTCACCGCGCGCACGATGACGGGTGTGCGCGGCCGGTGGCGCATCTGGGGCTCCGGCGATCTCGTGCACTGGTACAACCTCGATGGGAACCGGCCGAACAAGCAGGTCGCGCTCGAGCTCGACGTGGGTCGACGGGTGAAGCCGACGATCACACCTGACGAGCCGGAGACCGTCCGCGCCATCCTCGACGCGCACCTCGCGTAGCGCGGGTCACGGCGGGCCGGTCGGGTCCGGACTCAAGTCCCGGTTCGGGCGGTCGATACCAAGCCGGACACACCGATCCGGCGTGCGCGCCCAGAGCGGCGCCGAGCGTGCCGCTGCTCGACGAAGGCGGGAAGCATGACCTCGCGCGCGATGCGGAGGACGAGCGTGCTCGTGTCGTCGGTGGTCGCGGCGGCGACGCTGACGTCGTGCACCTCGTCGTCGAGATCGACGGCGCGCGCCCAATCGGCGCCGCGAGCCGCGAACCCGACCGTGGTCGTCGTCGGTGTCGTCGACGCGGGGGATCCCGTCGCCGGCGCGGCCGTCACGCTCCGAGCGGCGAACGGCGCGCCGATCGCGACCGCGCCGAGTGACACGCTCGCGTCCGGCGCGTTCGCGGTCGAGGCGACCGACCTCCCGCGCGACTTCCGCGTGATCGCGACGGGCGGAACGGTCGACGGGCGCCCGCTCGCCAGCCCGCTCGCAGCCGACGTGCAG